>JAADDT010000088.1 GCA_013153765.1 Aquificota bacterium | reverse complement strand
GTCCTTACGATAGGCAGGATACAGGGAGGTTATGCGGACAACATAATACCTGATCAGGTGGAAATGGGAGGGACTGTAAGGACGCTGAACCTTGAGTTGAGAGACCAGATACCGAAATGGATGGAGCACGCCATCTGGGGCGTGACGCTTTCTTACGGAGCGGCTTACGAGTTTGATTACAGACAGGGAACTCCCCCTGTAATAAACGACGAAAAAACGACCAAGTTCGCCCTCGGTATGATGAGGGACCTTTTAGGCAGGGAAAACGTGATAGAACTGCCGGAGCCTACGATGGGCGGTGAGGACTTTGCAGAATACCTGATGGAAGTGCCGGGAACGTTCATAAGACTCGGTATAAGGAACGAGGAAAAGGGAATAAAAGCCCCTCTACACAGCCCTTTATTTGATATAGACGAGGACGCCCTGCCTGTGGGAGCGTCCGTTATGGCTTACCTTGCCTATAAATGGGTTGAAGAGCATGGTTAATGGGAATGGGACAGCTGTTTTTTGCATTCCTCAACGTATTTTTTTGGAATGTGTAGTTCCCTTTCCCCTTTCTCGTTTATTATCATAGTTGCCTTTGTTTTGTGTTTTTTCATATAGTCTGCAAGGCATTTGATCATCTTTTTGTCTTTTATGGTTTTAAGGTTTACCTTCTCTTCCCCTCCGTAAGCAAAACTTACCAGTGCAGTAGCAACAACCACCGCCGTCAGTTTTTTCATTTTTACTCCTCCTTTACCGTTTTCAGGTTTTTGAACCGGTCTTTCAGTTTCAGGATATTAAGAATTCTATCAAAAATGTAAGGAGGGTTTAAGACCGTTATCTGGACGCTGTCCCTGTCAAGTCTGAACAACAGCTTTACCGCCTCACTGTCCACCACTTTTGCACTGCCTATATCTATGGTGAGCCTGTCTATTTCCTCCAGTTTGAGAATGTTTTCTATCCTTTTTACGGTTGGGTAGTTAAAATCCCCTTTCAGGACTATGGACAGTTCACCGTCTTTTTTCGTAAACTCCATCATTTGCCCATCTCCTTCTGGATTAGTTTTTTGATTTTTACCGCCATATCGGAAAAGACGTTAATGCCGTCAAAGTCCAAATCCTCGTAAATTTTCTGCATTCTTAAAAAATCCCTTTCCTGATGGAAAAGGGGCATAAGACCGCTGAAGACAAATCCTTTTTTCTTCAGTATGGGAACTGCCTTTTTGGTGAAAGCCTCGTCCAGAGGCAGGTCTATGTATATGCCTTTCATACCTTTTTCTTCCAAAGCCTGAATGTTTTTGTCTATCCGGCTTTCAAAGTCTTCCCCGTAGTCCCTCACCACCACAACCGCCGTTTCAAACCGGTAGTTTATCTGGAGGGAGATATTGGACTTTTCAGCCAGTTTAAGTTCCTTTCTTACCGGTATGTTTTTTAACTCTATTCCCATATTTGCGTATATCTCTTTCAGGATTTTCCTGTAGTCTTCAGGCAGGTATGCGGATACCACCTTCCTTTCCTTTAAAGGCAGAAAGTCTATAACTACCGAAATCCTCTGCTGTTTGTGTTCAAATCCTTTGTACTCAATGTAAGGGAAAAATCCAAGGACTAAAGCTGTGGATTTAAAGCCGAATTTTGCGTTTACACGCTGGCTTATCGTGTGAACCGTTACCGCCTCCCCAAACAGACCTTCAAGTCCCCTTGCCTTTGCCATATCTATCAAAGCTTTCATCATCATTTTCATTATTCCCTTTCCCCTGTGTTTGGGAGAGACCACAACCTCACCTACCTCGCCTATGTTTGAGTCTGTGGACATTATTACGGCAAAGTATCCGACAGCTTCCCCCCTGTCAGTCCTTACTATAACGCCGAACTTTTTGCCCTCTTTCAGTGCCTTTACTATCCTGTCAGGATAGTACATGTCCTCTTTAGGATAGGTATAGCCGTAAGCCCTGTATATGAGCCTTGCAATGTCCTCCGCATCTTCCTCCGAGACGGGAGCTATCTGGTAGCTTACCGCCTTTTCCGGCTCTACAGCTAACTCTTCCTGTGTAAACAGCTGGGTAATGTGTGGATGTTTTATCTCTTTTATTATTCTGTATTCTTTGCCGGCTTTTCCCTTGTATATGTATATAAAGTGGTCAACAAGGTTCTTTATCACTTCAAAGCCCGAGCCGTCAAAGTTCCCTTCGGACAGGACTTTTTCAACGGAATACTTGTGTCTGTTAGGGTCAAAAGGCTCTCCCAATTCGTGGACTGTTATCTCAAGCTGGGAAAGGGTGTCCTTCAGCATTACGGAAAATTCACCTTCATTATCCCCAAAGGCAAACAGCACAACATCTGTAATCAGTTCGTCAAAGGCTGTGGCAAGTTCGGAAGCTTCCTTTTCTGAAAGACCGTGTTCCAGCCCCCAGCTGTAAACAAAATCAACAGACGGCTGTATTACGCCGACCTGATTAGGCAGTTTTAGGCTGATTTCCATACCTTTTCCCTCCTTCCGATATACATAGATAATATAGTAATTACTTCCCTCTACGGAAGGCAGGTCAGGTTAAATTTTTGATGTTTCTTTTTTACTGGATGTAAGTTTTTCTATTTTGCTGTTTGCAGGTTTTATTACCAGTTCGTACAGCTGGGGGTAAGTTTTTTTTATCTGGGGTATGTACTTTTTAAAAACACTGTCTATCCGGAAAAATTCCTTTTTTTCCTTTTCACTTAATCTGGTGAAATTTTCAATTATCTCTTTCCTTTTGTAAGCCATATTTTCAATGTCAAATGTGTCTTCTATGTGGAAAAGTTCAACATCTATCCTGTACCTTTCTAATAAAGTTTGCATATTGGGAGTTTTCATCTTTTTTAACCTCTACCAAACTACCTTTAGTACAGTCTCCTATTAAATATAAATAATAATCTTTGTTTTTGTAGTATGTAAGTATATTTTCCGCCTCATCAAGGAGAAAGCTGGTTAGTATTCTGTTTTCTTCCACAAGGACGATCACCGTCCAGTTATTTTTTGAATTGAAAAATACGATTTTATCTTTACAGTCCGATAATTCCCTTAACAGGTAAAATCTATCCGCATTTTTCAAGGTGTCTTTGATTTTTTCTATATATTCCTTCCTTGAGTTTATCTGTCCGTATTTTATCCTTTTGGTCAAATGCCTATTAAAGTTTTTTTCTGGGAAGGATAGTCCACATATTTCCATATCTTTTGTTTCGGCTTTTTAAAGCGTATTTGTAGTATGATAATTGTTATACAAACTGGTTTTAAAAGCTTATAATAATATACAATCTTTACCATTTTATATTTTTAGAGGTGAAACCTATGCCGAAGAAAAGGGGTGCTGACATTGTTATAGATGTTCTGCTTGAAGAAGGGGTGGATACGGTTTTCGGTCTGCCCGGCGGGGCTATAATGGAGGTTTACGATGCCCTGTTTGATGCACCACTGCGGAACATACTTGCCAGACACGAACAGGCGGCGGCACATATGGCGGACGGGTATGCCAGAGCCACAGGCAGGGTCGGTGTGGTTATGGCAACTTCAGGACCGGGAGCAACTAACCTCGTGACCGGACTTGCCACAGCCCATATGGATTCGGTTCCGCTTGTTGCCATAACCGGACAGGTGCCGAGGAACTACATAGGAACGGACGCTTTTCAGGAAGCGGACGTTGTCGGTATTACCAGACCGATTACAAAACATAACTTCCTCGTAACGGACATTAAAGACCTTGCCCTCATATTGAGAGAAGCCTTCTACATAGCCAGAACAGGCAGACCGGGACCTGTGCTGGTTGACATACCGAAGGACATTACACAGCAGGAATATAACTATAAAATGCCTACAGAAAAGGACGTTCAGGACGCCCTTCCCGGATACAAGCCCCATTACGAGGGTAATCCTATCCAGATAAAAAAGGCGGCTGAGCTGATAAGGAAGGCGAAAAGACCTGTCCTTTACGTTGGGGGTGGCGTTATTATCGGCAACGCATCTGAAGAGTTAAGGGAACTGGCTGAGCTTACCAGAATACCTGTTACCACCACCAATATGGGAAAGGGAGCTTTTGACGAAAACCATCCCCTTGCACTCCACATGTTAGGTATGCACGGCACGTACTACGCCAATATGGCTGTTTACCATTCAGACCTGCTTATAGCTGTGGGAGCAAGGTTTGACGACAGGGTGACAGGTAAGATAGACGAGTTTGCCCCTGAAGCGAAAATAATCCACATAGATATAGACCCTGCATCTATAAGCAAGAACATCCACGTTGACGTTCCTATCGTCGGTGATGTGAAAAACGTTCTGCAAAAGCTTTTAAAGGAGCTGAAGAAAAAGCCTGTAGAATGGGTAAAGGCAAGGGAAAGCTGGCTGAAGCAGATAGAAAAATGGAAAGAAAAACATCCCCTAACGTACCAGAAATCGGACAAGATAATAAAGCCCCAGTATGTTATAGAGGAGATTTACAACATTACTAAAGGTGAGGCTATCATTTCCGCCGGCGTCGGTCAGCACCAGATGTGGGCGGCTATGTTCTACAAATACAAGTATCCACGGCAGTTTTTAAACTCCGGCGGACTTGGAACTATGGGATACGGCTTTCCTGCCGCAGTAGGGGCAAAACTGGGCAGACCTGACAAAACGGTTTTTGCCATAGAAGGGGACGGTTCTTTCGTTATGAACATGCAGGACGTAATAACAGCCGTCCAGTACAGACTGCCTATAAAGATAGCCATAATAAACAACGAATTTTTAGGAATGGTAAGACAGTGGCAACAGCTGTTTTACGACAGCAGGTATTCTTCCGTCTGTCTGGCTGTCCATCCGGACTTTGTGAAACTGGCTGAGGCTATGGGAGCTGTAGGTTTGAGAGCTACAAAGCCTTCAGAGGTAAGGGAGGTACTGCAGAAGGCTATGGAGATAAACGACAGACCGGTAATAATGGACTTTGTTGTTGATAGGGAAGAAAACGTTCTTCCTATGGTTCCGGCAGGTAAAAGCTACAGGGAAATGATAGTAAGCCCGAAACAAAAAGGTGAAGCGGAAACCATGTATCTTGTAGGATAGGGAGAGTGAGAAATGACCGAAAACATAAAAACCGTAAAGGTAAGACCACAGCCTAAAAGTGAAACGGGAAAACATATAATAATCGTCCGTGTCCAGCACAACTTTGGCGTACTTACAAGGATAACCTCCCTTTTTGCAGGAAGGGGATACAACATAGAAAGCCTTACCGTAGGCAAAACGCACGAGCCTAACGTGGCACGGATTACGATAGTGGTTGAAGGGAACGAAAGGGTGGTTGAGCAGATAATAAAACAGTTAAGAAAGCTGATAGAAACCTTAAGGGTAAGGGACATTACCACAGTTCCTCACATAGAAAGGGAGCTTGCCCTCATAAAAGTCCATGCCGGTGAGGAAAAGGCAAGGGACGAAATAATGAGGCTGGTTAACATATTCAGAGCAAAAGTGGTTGACGTGTCTGTAGATACCTATACCATAGAGATTACCGGAGACTCGGAAAAACTGGAAGCGTTTATAAACCTGCTTAAACCTTTCGGTCTTAAGGACATAGCCAGAACGGGAGTACTGGCACTTACCAGAGAATCTGCAAAAGAAGGACTTCAGGAACATAAAGTAGAATGAAAAGGATTTTCAGGTGGGCTTTTCTCGTTTTTTTTATTGCCTCCAGCCTGCCTGCAAAAGGCTACCAGATAGGAATAAAAGAGCCACAGCTTGTAAACCTGCCGGAGGGCTACAGGCAGGTAATTTTTAATTTCTTTACCGGCTACTACAAAAACACAGTTCCGTACAGGGAAGGACTTTCTTACGACTATACAGTCCAGCCGTTTTTGTCCTCCATAGCAGGCAGTTATAACCTCTGTCTTGATGTTTACGAAAAAAACAGCCTTAAGGAGATAATCTGCTTTTCCGCACCTGACGGTGAGAAACTGGCAGACAGGCTGTACAGACTTCCCGAAAAAACGGAGCTTTTTAAACTAAAAAGACAGATAAACACAAAACCTGCATACCTGAAGGTTTACGCACCGGTTAAAAATTTTGAAAAAAAGCTGAAGGTAATATCCAGAAACGGCGACCTGCTTGTTGATTACAAAAAAGCCTTAAACTTTAACGGTCAGAAAGGCGAAGGGATTGTTATTAAAAACGGCATAATAAACATAGACACAGTAATACTCAAAAGCCCAGATGCATCACACCTTTTTGAAAAACTGCTTGACGGCTACAGGATAAAAGGGATTTTGATTATAAAAACCGATTAGTGTAATATTTTAATTTACAGCAAATTACAGGAGGTTAAGATGGCAAAAATATACTACGACGAGGACGCATCACTTGAAGTCTTAAAAGACAAAACCGTTGCGATAATAGGATACGGCAGTCAGGGACACGCCCATGCCCTAAACTTGAGGGACAGCGGGATAAAGGTTGTGATAGGTCTGTATTCAGGAAGCAGGTCTGCTGAAAAGGCAAAGGCGGACGGCTTTGAGGTGCTTATCCCTGACGAGGCGGCAAAAATAGCGGACGTAATAATGATGCTTATACCTGATACACTCCAGCCTGAGGTTTATAAAACAGCCATACTGCCTAACCTTGATGAAGGGAACGCACTGGCTTTTGCACATGGGTTTAACGTCCATTTTGGACAGATAGTTCCACCTCCTTACGTTGATGTTTTCCTTGTTGCACCGAAAGGTCCCGGACATCTGGTAAGGTGGCAGTACGAGGAAGGTAAAGGCGTTCCCGGACTGGTGGCTGTCCATCAGGACTTTACAGGACAGGCGAAAGACATAGCCCTTGCTTACGCAAAAGGTATAGGCTGTACGAGGGCTGGTCTGATAGAAACCACCTTTGAGGAGGAGACTGAAACGGACCTGTTCGGTGAGCAGGCTGTCCTGTGTGGCGGAGCTACCGCACTGATAAAAGCCGGATTTGAAACGCTGGTTGAGGCAGGATACCAGCCTGAGGTTGCTTACTTTGAATGCCTCCACGAGCTTAAGCTGATAGTTGACCTTATTTACCAGTACGGCATTTCCGGAATGAGGTACTCAATTTCCGATACTGCCAGATACGGGGACGTGACGAGGGGTGAAAGGATTTACGAAGCGGTAAAACCTGTCCATAAAAAAATACTGGAAGAAATTCAGAAAGGGGAATTTGCAAAGGAATGGATACTTGAGAACGTGGCAAACAGACCGCACTTTAATGCGATGCTTAGAAAGGACGAAAAACATCCTGTAGAGGAAGTGGGCAAAGAGCTTAGGAAGATGATGCCTTGGCTGGAGGAAAAAGGGCTTTAAAGAAGGGAAGTAGATGAACCTTACGTCAAAAAGGAAGTCTTTAAAAAAGTTATACGAGCCGGTCGGTGTTATTTTTGTCAAGGCACACATAACTCCGAACGTGATAACTCTAATATCGGTGGCAATGGGCTTGCTTGCCGCCTTTTTCTATTATAAGGAAAAACCGTTAACCGCCGCCCTGTTTCTGTTTTTAAGCGGATTTTTTGATTTGATGGACGGTATTGTGGCAAGGGAGACGGAAAAGTCTTCCAAGTTCGGGGCGGTTTTTGACTGGCTTGCGGATAAGCTGGTTGACGGGTTTGTCCTGTTTTTTATCGGAATTACTTACTCAACGCCCGTTCTTACGGCTTTGGCTGTGGTTGTGAACATGCTACACACTTTCATAAAGCCCGTTGCCTATGCGGAGATAGGTTTTTCTAACAGGGAAAAAGGGAAGATAGACGATCCGTTGGAAGGTATTGGGTTTTTCGGCAGACCTGAAACGCTCCTTACGATTATCGTCTTTTCCATACTTGAACATTTCAAGCTGTTTGGGGGACTGGAGACAGGATACATAGTTATAACCGCCCTGATGACGCTGTCCCTTTTCCAGAGGATTATTTACCTTTACAGAAGGTACAACAAGGATTACGACTAAAAGGGGAAAGCTATGCACAGACCTTACACCATAATAGTTTCCGAGGTTACAGTTGACGGCAAGCTTACTTTACGGAAGGGCAGGTCTTCAAAGGAGATAATGCAATTTATGGACGACGAGGCTAATAGGTACCTACACGAGCTTCGTGCAAAAGTGGACGGTATAATGGTGGGAGCGGAGACCATAAGGACTGACAATCCTTTTCTTACAGTCCGCTACGTTGAAGGGAAAAATCCCACACGGATAGTTCCCACCTCAAGGGCGGACATTCCCCTTGATGCGAACATACTTGAAAAGCACGCCCCGACAATAATAATAACCACCGATAAAGCCCCTGAAGAAAAGGTAAAAGCACTTCAGGAAAAGGTGGAAGTGATAAAGTGTGGCAGTGATGATGTTGACCTTGTTGAGATGATGGACACACTTTACAAAAAAGGTATAAAAACCTTAATGGTTGAGGGAGGTTCTACCCTTAACTGGAACCTGTTAAGGCTTGGTCTTGTTGACGAGGTAAGGCTTATACACATACCTTTCATAGTTGGCGGTGAGGACACGCCGACGCTTGTAGGCGGTGAAGGTTTTTATTCCTTTGACGATGTTATAAAACTCAAATTAAGAGCCCATTTCTTGAGAGGTTCACATCTTATAACCGAATGGGAGATAAAGTTTGAAGGTTAACATCCTTTACTTTTCTTCCATAAAGGACAGGCTTAAAAAAAGTGGCGAGACTTTAGAAATAAAGGAAGGAACAACAGTATCGGAGCTGATCAACCTCCTTAAAGAAAAGTATCCCCAGATTTCACAGCTTTTAAACTCGGTGATGGTGGCGGTAAACGAGGAGTATGCGGAAGAAAACACGCCCCTTAAAGATGGAGACACGGTAGCCCTAATCCCCCCCGTCAGCGGAGGGTAAGCTTTTTTCAGTTTTCCAAAACCTTATACCACACACAAAACCTTGATCAAGCTGTAGTGTTATAATAATTGTTTCAACGAAAATTCTGCTGTTAAGAGGGAAAGCCGATGCTTGACAACCTTGGTGATTTCAAAAGGG
>JAADDT010000106.1 GCA_013153765.1 Aquificota bacterium | reverse complement strand
CGGAAACATAGTAAAACAGTATTTTAGACCTGTTAAGCGGTATGTAAGCCTTCAGCAGGTTCATCTTCAGTCCCAGATTTTCAGCCAGCTTTTTACACAGGTTTAAAGCCCTTTCAGCCTCCCTTTCGTGTTTGTCAAAAACAGCAACGTCCTCTTTGGTGGCTTTCCGTAAAAACCTGTACTGGGGCGGATTTTCCGGATCGGGCACAGCCTTTCCAACCACCAGAACGAGCTCCTCCCCCTTTTCCGTCTCTATAACGATAAAATCGCCTTTCTTTACGTTTTCAGGCACGCCGTCAACATCGCTGAACTTATGTGTGTCAAGGAACCTTATCCTTGCCACGGAAGTATTTATGGCAGTTCCCATTTTTTCCTCCTTCAGGTTTTCAGGTTAAAGTACATACCTTCAACCGCAAGTTTTTTCTTTACTCCCTTTTCAATAGCCTTTTTCAGCCCTTTATTTTCGTAAATGAACCTGTTAAACAGCTCCGGATCAACCTCACCTTTAAGCATTTTTTTGTATATTATTTTTTCCACAATATCAAGAAGCAGGTTTATCCTGTCGTTATCAAGCCTTTCAAAAATCTCCCCGAAGGATATTATACCTTCCGGATGTACACCTTCCACCGTAAGAAGCATAAACAGGTCCTTTGCATACTTAAGAAGCTCGGGACTTTCTGCAATCGCAGACGGGACGCACATACTACCGTCAGAAAGGGCTACCAGCGTTTTCAGGTCTTCACCTTCCTTCCCCTGCAGTTGGAGTATCTGCCAAACCTCCTCCCTGCTTAAAGGGGCAAACCTTATTTTTTTACACCTTGAGACGATAGTGGGCAGTAGTTTTGCCTGATTGGAGGTTGTAAGCACTATAAGGGAGTTTTCTGGCGGTTCTTCAAGTGTTTTCAGCAGGGCGTTTGACGCCTCAAGGTTCATCCTTTCAGCCTTTTCTATTATTACAGCCTTTTTCTTTTTCAGCTTTAAAAAGTCTATCACCTGCCTTATCTGGTCTATCCTTATCTCCCTTTCAGGTGAGACCACCATCAAATCCGGATGTGGATTTTTTTCTCCACCGTCCCTGCCGTAAATCCTGTCTATGGTGTTGTTCACCATACGACAGCTTTTACACTCTCCACAGCCAAAGCCGTAATCCTTTTCACACAGGTAAGCCCTTGCGGTAAGCAGTGCCACCAGCTTTTTTCCGATACAGTCCTTACCCTCAAAAAGTAGCTGGTAGGTGGAGTAATCCCTGTCAAGATATTGCCTTATTATTTTTCTGGTATTTTCGTGTCCTATTACCTTCATAACCGTTTAGATTATATGCCTCTTTTTCAGAATATCTAAAACCTGACTGAAAACTTCCTCCTGCTCCTTACTGCCGTCAATCAGGTAAACCTTTTCCTTTTCCTGTGCTATTTTTAAAAATCCCTCCCTTAACCTGCGGTGGAACTGTATCTCTTCCCTTTCTATCCTGTCCCTCTCCCTGTAGCGTTTTATCCTTTTCAGACCTTCTTCTACGGGAATGTCAATAATAAAGGTTATGTCCGGCTCAAGGCCGGCTGTGGCAATACGGTTAAGGCTGTCAACCAGCTCCAGATCAAGCCCCCTTGCGTATCCCTGATAGGCAAGTGTTGAATAGATGTACCTGTCCGTTATTACCGTGTTGCCTTTCTTCAGGTTCGGCTTTATCACGTTTTCCACGTGGAAACTTCTGTCAGCCTCGTAAAGGAAAAGCTCCGCCACGGGAGGAAAGTTTTCTTCCGTCGGTGAAAGGAGTATCTCCCTTATCTTTTTTCCCGTTTCGGTGCCTCCCGGTTCTTTCGTAAGGACTGCAGGCAGGTTTTTTTCCCGAAAATAACGGTAAAGCATCTCCGCCTGCGTTGATTTGCCGGCACCTTCCACCCCTTCAAAGGCTATGAAAACAGCTTCCATTTTCCCCTTTCGTCCCTTTTTTTAACCTTCAGATTATACAAAATAATTGAGGAAAATCATACCAGAACGGCTTTATTTGTATATAATGTAAGGCATAAAAAAAACGGAGGTTTTCGGAATGTCCCAGGAACAGGAAAAGGTTGTGATAGATAGGGAAAAGGTTGAGGAAGTCCTTGAAAAGATCAGACCTGCCTTAAGGTTTGACGGCGGAGACGTTGAACTGGTTGATATAGGAGAAGACGGGACGGTTTACGTAAGGCTTATGGGAGCCTGCCACGGCTGTGCAATGTCCCTCGTCACGCTGAAAGGCGGTATAGAGATGAAGCTTAAGGAAGAAATCCCTGAAGTGAAAGAGGTTGTTGCCGTTAACCTCGATCAGGGATTTGGGGGCTTTTAAGCACCTTCATCTCCCTCAGGAATATATCCCTGATCTCCTTTTTGGTTTTTACCAGTTTGTCCCACAGCTCCCCAGCTTCCATACCGAAGGAATGGGCTATACGGTAAAGGAACGGGGAGTTCCTGTATATTTTTGACATACCTACGCCTTTTATCATCCTCAGCCTTGCCTCCACCTCCCTTAAAAACAGGTAGTCCTCAACCAGCTCCCTCTTAAACAGCTCAACACCCTCCAGTATGTTCGTAATCCGTCTGCCGTACTTGAGGGATATTACCTGTATCAGAAACTCTATGTCCGTAATACCCCCCTTACCGAGTTTTATGTCTATCTCGTCAGGCGTCTCCCTTGCCAGACCTTCCAGTCTGAAACGCATATCAACCGCCTCAGTAATAAACCCGCTGTCTATGGGAGTGCCGAAAAGGAACTGATCTATAAGTCTGTCCATCTCCTCCTTAACCTGCAGGTCTCCGGTTATAAAGCGGGCTTTAGTCCACGCAAGCCTTTCCCATACCCTTGCCTCCTTCTCAAAGTAGTTTTTGTAAAAGGACAGGGACGGGGACAGCTCACCCCCTTTTCCAAAAGGTCGTAGCCTTAAATCTATGTTGTACAGAATGCCTTCCCCAGAATAGGAGGTAAGGGCTTTAACAATGTCCTGAGGTATTTTCAGGTAGGCGGATTTTGATTTTTCGTCCTTAAAAACAAAAACAAGGTCAAGGTCAGAGCCTACGTTCATCTCCCTACTGCCCAGCTTACCAAGGGAGTAAACGGCAAAATCCTTTCCGCCAAAGTGGTGGTACAGCTTTTCAAGTATGAAGTCAGCAAGGTTTGATAAAGCCCTGTTTATCTCCTTCAGCCTTTCCTCCGGATTATCCCTGTGGATTTTTGAAAGGTACCGGAGGGATACAAGCACCTCAACTATCTTTTTGAGCCTTTTAAGTCTGTCAACAAAACCGAGCTTTTCAGATATTACGGCAAGTTCCTTCTCAAAACCTTCCCTATCCTCAGGCACCTCCTCTATACCGAAAGCCCAGTCCAGAAGCTCCCGGTCTTTAGCCATCAAATCGGATATGTAGTCGGAAAACTTTGCTATGTTAAGCATAAACCTTACAAGGTTAGGATTTTGCTCAAGGGCGGAGACGAAAACCCACAGCATCCCCCCGTCAACCATCATTTTTGAAAAATTGAGCAAAAAGTCGTCCCTGTCCGGATACTGGGCAAGCTCCTTTTCAAGGACAGGCAGGTAGCCGAAAAGCAACTCCTTTGAGCTTTCAGAAAGCTCAACGTAAAGCCTGCTGAAAAATATGGACTTGAAAACCTGCACAGCCCATTTTGGATTTTTAAAGCCCAGTTCCTTCAGGTATTCTACAGCCTTTTCCTCGTCCTGTTTTGTTAGTATGAACCTTTGCAGGGGAGTAAGCCTCAGGTCAACACCGGGGGATATGCCCTCAAAAATCTCCCTTACCTTTTTCCTGTGGCTTTCAAGTGTGTTAAGAAACTCCTCCGTTGAGCCGAAACCGAGCTTTTCCGCAAACCAGTCAGCTTCGGCGTAGGCAAACTTTTGCGTCTGGACGCAGTTTTTTATCTGTACGGCGTGTTCAAGCCTCCTTAAAAACAGGTAAGCCCTTTCAAGTGCCTTACCGTTTTCTTCAGGAATAATACGGTGTTCAACAAGCTTTTTAAGGGCTTTAAGCGTGCTCCTTTCCTGAAGTTCAGGTATTTTACCTCCATAAATCAGCTGGAATATCTGGACGGTAAACTCAACCTCCCTTATTCCCCCGTCGCTTTTTTTCAGGTCTATCTCACCCTTAACGGACTTTTTGGCGTCCTCCTCTATAAGCTTTTTCATCTCAACTATCTCTTCAAAAACCTCCTCACCTGTGTGCTTCCTGTAAACGAAAGGCTTTATAATCTGCATAAAATCCTGAGAAACACGGGAACTTCCTGCCGAGTGTCTTGCTTTTATTAACATATGCCTTTCCCAAGTCCTGCCGTGACTCCAGTAGTAAAACTCAACCGCAGGAAGGGAATAGGCGATAAAACCCTTACTGCCTTCAGGCCGTAAATCCAGATCAACTATCCAGGCCTGACCCTCCGCGTTCCTTCTGGTCATAAGGGAGGTGGTAAGGCGGAACACTTCCATAAAAAACTCCCTGTTTGAAACACCCCTGTCCGTTTTTCCTTCATCCGAATAAAGGTAGATAACATCAACGTCCGAGTAGTAGTTCAGGTCAAGTCCGCCGTGCTTTCCAAGTGCTATAACAGAGCCTTCTGCCTCCCTTCCCGTATCCTGTTCAAAGGGCGTGCCGTACCTTTTTTTTACCTTTTCGTAAGCCTTACGGTAGCTTACCTCAAAAGATGCGTCTGCAAGGTAAGAATACTCCTCCGTCAGCTGGGGAAGTGAATGTTTTTTGTATATATCCTTTGCCACTATACGGGCAAAGTGCCTCATCTTAAAGTAAGTAAGTTTCTGGGAAAAAAGGGCGTTATCCTCAACGTCCTTTATTTCCATAGCTTCCTTAACCAGCCCTTCCCTGCCTAAAAGGGGCTTATCCAGATTTTCCTGTATGTAAAAAAGTTCTTCAGGATGTTTGAAAAGGAAGTCCCCAATACAGGAGGAGCGTTCTGACAGTTCTGACAGCAGATTACGCTGTTCTTCCGTAAGGCTTTGGAGAAAATCCTTTTTATAGGTTTCAAATTTTGCCAATCCGCCCATACTTTTCTCCTAAAGTGTTATAATTTGTAAAAATACAGAAATATAAATCAGAGGGAGTGAATGCACCGGTTAATAGCTTTACTCATCGTTCCACTGCTTTTCCTTGCTTCCTGTGATAATAAGGATAAAGAAAAAAACAGAATTATCAAGCCTGAAAAAAAGGAAGACCGGTCTGTTTACAAACTTCAGGAAAAAATCTCTTCCGCCATAAACTCGGTAAAACCGTCAGTTGTAACGGTGCTTTCAAAGGCAAGCACGGGAAAAACGCCGATAATATTCCGCTTTAGCGACGAAGTTCCACCGATAGAAAACGAATCTTTAGGTTCCGGCTTCGTTATAAGGGCTGATCAGGACAGCCTTTACGTGGTAACAAACAGCCACGTGGTTGAAAAGGCAAAGGTAATAACCGTCAAACTGTCAAACGGTGAAATGGAAAAGGCAAAGGTGGTAGGGAAGGACGAAAAAAGCGACATAGCCCTTCTTAAGATACCAAAAACGGAAAAAACCGCATACGCCAGACCTGTCAAAATAGGAGACCCTAAAAAGCTGAAGGTAGGCTATCTGGTAATCTCCGGAGGCAGTCCTTACAACATCGGGCTAACGTTCACACTGGGAATAGTGTCCGCACTGGACAGGAATTTGGGCATATCCGCTTACGAAAGGTACATACAGACGGACGCGGCAATAAACCCGGGGGATTCTGGAGGACCACTTATAAACATTGACGGTGAAGTGGTAGGTATGAACACCGCAATAATACAGGCAGGTCAGGGACTTGGATTTGCCATTCCCATAGATACGGTAATTGAGATTGCAGACCAGCTTTACGCTTACGGCAGAGTAAAAAGGGGCTGGCTTGGTGTACTGGTGCAGGAACTTTCTCCGAAGGTGAAGAAAAAACTGGGAATAAGCTACGGAGTGCAGGTAATTAAAGTGTTCAGGAACAGTCCTGCATACAAATCGGGCATAAAGGCAGGGGACATAATACTGAAGATAAAAGGTAAAGAAATTTTATCCCCGTCCGATCTAAAATATATGGCTTCCCGTTTAAAACCGGGAGAGATTGTGGAAGTTGAGTTTATACGGGGAAAAGAGGTTAAGAAAGTCCAGATAAAAGTCGGTGAGCTTGTGGACAGGAAATAAAGGAATATAGTAAAATCTCCACCACACCACGGAGAGTGTTTAATATGAGAAAGTTTACCTATGAAGAGGGGATTACTTACTACCTAAAGTCCATATCAAAAATACCCCTGCTTACGCCTGAAGAGGAGAAGGAGATAGCAAAAAAGGCAAAAGCCGGAGACAAAAAAGCCCTTGAAAAACTTATCCAGTCAAACCTCCGTTTTGTGGTAAACGTGGCGAAAAACTATTCCGGATACGGCATACCCTTTCAGGAGCTTATCTCAGCCGGAAACATAGGTCTTATAGAGGCGGCAAAAAGGTTTGACCCGGACAGGGGAGTACGGTTCATATCGTACGCAATATGGTGGATAAAACAGTCCATCCTCCAGACCATACAGAACCAGAAAGACGTTATAAAAATACCCCAGAAAACCCATAACCTTTCCATAAAGATAGACACCGCATACCTTGAGCTGAAGGAAAGGCTGA
Organism: Aquificota bacterium; assembly: GCA_013153765.1. Lineage (GTDB taxonomy): Bacteria > Aquificota > Aquificia > Aquificales > Hydrogenothermaceae > Persephonella_A. The sequence continues at coordinate 2,359 of JAADDT010000106.1, read as the reverse complement.
ACAGGGAGCCGAAATACTCAGAAATAAAGGAATACCTGAAGGAAAAGGAAAACATAGACATAGACGAGGAAACTATAGAAAGCTACCTGCTTATAAAAAGGCATTCTGTCTCCCTTGACACGCCGGTTGACATGGAAGAGGGAACTTTTTTCATAGACCTTGTATCAAAACACAGCACAAAAGAGATAGAGGAGGACGTTGTAAAAGAGTCCATAGAAAAGGAAATAAACTACATACTTTCACACCTGAACGAAAGGGAAAGGTATATCATAATCCACCGGTTCGGTCTTAACGGAGAAGAGCCGAAAACCTTAAGGGAGATAGGAAAAGCTTTAGGCGTATCAAGGGAGAGAGTCAGGCAGATAGAAATCAGAACGTTAAAGAAAATCAGAGCTTTAGCCACAAAAAGACACCTTAAAGACCTGTTAAGCTAAAGGAAAAATAAAACCTTCTTTGTCGTATAATATTCACAAAAAATCTGGAGGTAAACATTTGTCAGACTTGCACGGGCTTTCGCCGGAAGAACAGCTTAAACGGATAAAAAAAGGCGTTCTGGAAATAATTGAGGAAAAGGAACTTTTGGAAAAGCTTAAGGAAGGAAGACCGCTAATAGTAAAAGCCGGTTTTGACCCGACAGCACCGGACTTACATCTGGGACACACGGTTCTGCTACAGAAGTTAAGAACGTTCCAACAGCTTGGGCATACGGTATATTTCATAATCGGCGACTTTACGGCTATGATAGGAGACCCTTCAGGCAGGGACAAGACCAGACCGCCTCTTACGAAGGAGCAGGTTATAGAAAACGCAAAAACCTACAAGGAACAGGTATTTAAGGTTCTTGACCCGAACAAAACGGTTGTTGTTTTCAATAGCGAATGGCTTGCGGACATGACCGCACAGGACCTTATCAGGCTTACGGCAAAATACACGGTGGCAAGGATGCTTGAAAGGGAAGACTTTAAAAAAAGGTTCAAGGAAAACAAGCCGATAGCCATACACGAGTTTATATACCCACTTCTGCAGGCTTACGACAGCGTGGCAATAAAGTCAGACGTTGAGCTTGGAGGTTCAGACCAGCGGTTTAACCTGCTGATAGGAAGGGACATACAAAAGGAGTACGGGATAGAAAAACCGCAGGTGGCAATACTGCTTCCACTGCTTGTGGGAACGGACGGCGTCCGTAAGATGAGCAAGTCCTACGGAAACTACATAGGTATTACCGAGCCTCCGGAAGAAATGTTCGGAAAAATAATGTCAATACCTGACGAGGTAATGTGGGATTACTGGCAACTCCTTACCGACCTGACGGAAGAGGAAATAGAAAAGATGAAAAGGGACGTCCAGTCCGGCGAGGTTAACCCTATGGAGGTAAAAAAACGGCTTGCAATGTACATAGTGGAAAGGTTCCACGGTGAAGAAGCCTCAATAAAAGCAAAAGAGCATTTTGAAAAAGTACACTCCCGTAAGGAACTGCCGGACGAAATACCGGAGCCAGAAATCACCTTACCTTCTACCGAAAAAACTCCCGTGTACGAGCTTGTTTACAGGACAGGATTTGCACCTTCCAAGTCAGAGGCAAGGAGGCTTATAAAGGGCGGAGCTGTAAAGATAGACGGGAAAAAGATAACAGACCCTTACGGAGAGGTAAGTCTGGAAAGGGAGTTTATCCTGCAGGTAGGCAAAAGGAAGTTTGCCCGCATAAAACCTGAAAACATAAAGGCTGAAGGGGAACAGTCCTAAATGGTAGCCACGGCGGTAAAACCCAGACCGTTTGTCAAATGGGCAGGTGGCAAAAGGCAGGTTGTAAAAACACTGATGGAAAACCTTCCTGACAGCTTCGGCAGGTATTTTGAGCCTTTCGTAGGCGGAGGGGCTTTGCTGTTTGAACTCCTTCCTGAAAGGGCTGTCATAAACGACATAAACGGCGAGCTTATAAACGCATACACGGTGATACGGGACTACCCTGAAGAGCTTATAGAAAGCCTGAAAAAACACAAAAACGAAAGGGATTACTACTACAAAATGAGGGCAATCCTGCCTGACAGCCTGACGCCTGTGGAAAGGGCAAGCAGGTTTATATACCTGAACAAGACCTGCTTTAACGGGCTTTACAGGGAAAACTCCAAAGGTCAGTTTAACGTCCCGTTTGGGAGATACAAAAATCCCAACATACCTGATAGGGAAAACATAATGGCGGTTTCACACTTTTTAAACTCCGCCGATGTTGTGATCTACAATCTGGACTACAGGGAAATAGTCCCTCCTTTAGCCCGTGCCGGGGATTTTGTGTATTTAGACCCTCCTTACCAACCGGTAAGCACGACGGCATACTTTACAAGCTACACAAAGCACGGCT
>JAADDT010000070.1 GCA_013153765.1 Aquificota bacterium | reverse complement strand
ACCTTGATAAGGGACATTTATACTACTGCTGTTTCTCCTGCACTATTTCGTAAGCCTCTATAATATCCCCCGGCTTTATGTCGTTAAAGTCCTTCAGCATAAGACCGCATTCGTATCCTTTGGCAACCTCTTTAACGTCTTCCTTGAACCTTTTGAGGGAGATTATCTCACCGTCGTAAATCACCACGCCGTCCCTTACAAGCCTTGCCTTTGCGTTTCTCCTGATAACGCCTTCCGTAACGATACAGCCGGCTACAGTTCCAACGCCTTTTATCCTGAATATCTGTTTAACCTCACAGCTACCTAAGAAGTGCTCCCTTTCCACAGGCTCAAGCATACCTTTCAGGGCTTTTTCCATGTCCTCCACAAGGTCGTATATGATGCTGTAAATCTTTATGTCAACCTGCTCCTCTTCTGCCGCTTTCCTTGCCGCCGCGTCAGGTCTGACGTTAAAGCCCAGTATTATTGCGTTTGAGGCGGCGGCAAGCATAACGTCGCTTTCCGTAATACCGCCGACGCCACTGTGTATCACATTTATACTAACGTCCTCAAACTTTTCTGACAGCTCTTCCAGTGATTTAAGGATAGCCTCCAGCGAGCCCTGGACGTCCGCCTTAACGATGATGTTAACCTCCTTTTCCCCTGCAAGGTTTTCAAAGTGTATCCTTGTCCTTTTTGCCAGCAGTTCCTCTTCCCTTTTCCTTTTACGCATTTCAGCAAGCTGTCTTGCTTCCCTTTCGGAGCCTTTTACTATGAACTTGTCCCCTGCCTGAGGAACTTCGTTAAAGCCGAGTATTTCAACGGGCGTTCCGGGAGGTGCTTCCTTAAGCTGGTTGCCCCTCTCGTCAAACATAGCTCTTACCTTTCCCCAAGTGTATCCGGCAACGAAGTAATCCCCCTGATGAAGGGTGCCGTTTTCTATCAGGACTGTGGCAACCGCTCCCTTTTTAGGGTCAAGCTTGGATTCTATCACCGTTCCTATTGCCGGCTTTTCAGGGTTTGCCTTCAGGTCAAGTATTTCCGCCACAAGAAGTATGTTTTCCAGCAGTTCCTCAAGGTTCTGTCCGGTTTTTGCGGAGACAGGCACCATAATAATGTCCCCGCCCCAGTCCTCCGGTATCAGTCCGTACTGGGAAAGCTCCCTTTTAACTTTTTCAGGGTCAGCCCCCGGCTTGTCTATCTTGTTTATGGCAACTATTATTGGAACGTTTGCGTTTTTTGCGTGGTTTATGGCTTCCACCGTTTGCGGTTTTACGCCGTCGTCCGCCGCCACGACGAGAACTGCAATGTCAGCAACTTTAGAGCCCCTTGCCCTTAGCGTTGTGAATGCTTCGTGTCCCGGCGTATCAAGGAAGGTTATTTCCTTACCGCTTGGCAGTGTGATTTTGTAAGCCCCTATGTGCTGGGTTATGCCTCCCTTTTCCCTTGCCGCCACGTCCGTTTTCCTAATGCTGTCAAGGAGGGTGGTTTTACCGTGGTCAACGTGTCCCATCACCGTCACAACGGGAGGTTTTTCTACCAGCTGTCCTTCTTCTTCTTCTGCCTCAAGCAGTTTTTTCTTTTCCTCCTCCGGCAGTTCCTCAACGATTTTAAGCTCTTCCCCTTCCTTCTGGATTTCAGCTAAAAATCCGTGATCTTCCGCTATCTGGAGTGCCACTTCAGGGTCTATCGTCTGGTTTACGGTGGCAAGTATCCCTTTCTGGAGAAGGTCAGCCATAATTTGGTTTACCGGCAGGTTCAACAGCTCTGCCAGTTCCCTTACCGTTATCATTTCAGGAATTATGGCTATTTTTACCTCGTCCTCCTCCTTCTTTTCAACCTCAACCTTTTTAGGCTCTTCCTTCTCTTTTTTCTTTTTCTTCTTTTTCTTTTTAGGCTGTTGTCCCATCAGCTTTTTAAGGGCTTCAAGCTCCGCTTTCTCCTCCTTGCTCAGCTTCAGTTTTTCCTTTTCCGGTATTTTTTCTTTTTCCTCTTTTTTCTCTACAGCCTTTTCCTCTTCAACAGGTTTGGGTTTTGGCTTTGGTTTTGGCTTTTCCACCTTTTCTTTAGGCGGTAGTTCTTCCTTTTTAGTCTCTTTCTTTTCTTCTACCTGTTTCTTTTCCTCTATTTTCGGTTTTTCTGCCTTTTTTTCCTCCGGCTTTTCCTCTTTTGCCTTTACCTCTTTTTTCTTTTCAGCTTCTTTCTTTTTCTGGAGTTTTTCTTTTTCCCTTTCTTTTTTGAGCCTTTCTTCCTCTTTTTTCCTTTCCTCTTCCCTCTTTTTCTTTTCCTGTATGTACTCTTTTATTTTCTGTACGTAGGACTCGTCTATTACGGTGAAGCTGTCTATCTCACCTTCGTATCCAAGGGCTTTCAGACCTTCTTTTATCTCGTCAAAGGTAAGCTCGGTTTCGTGTGCCAAGTCCCATATTTTTATGCCTTCTTCCTTCTTTTCCTCCTCCTGCACTTCCTCCTCAACGGCAGGTGCAGGCTGTCCCAGAACGTCCCTCAGCAGGTCAACTACCTCTTCCTCTATCTTTGTGGAAGGTGATTTTATCGTTTCCCCCGTAAGGTTCTGTATCTCTTCAGCAAGCTGTTTCCAAGTCATGCCAAATTCTTTGGCAAGGTCGGATATTTTAACCTTTGACAAGTTTTATTACCTCCTTTTCAGCTCTGAGTACTGAGCTATTAAACCTTTTAATTTTAAACCAAATTTAGTGTTAGGGACAAATATTATCCCAATTTCCTTTTTCCCTAAAGCCTCACCTAAGCGGGACTTTGTGAACAGCTGGAAGTGTTCCACCTGCCTGTCCTTCAGTATGTTTCTTTTTGTCCTTTCTGCCGTGTCTGTGGCTATTATTAAAAATCCTTTTTTGTTTTTTTTCAGCAGTTTTTCCACCTCGTCGTAGCCGATTGTTATTATCCTGCCACGCCATCCTATCTGCAACATCTGGATTATCTGTTTTTCAAGCTGTTTTTCCACTTCTTCCGCCGGCATTTTAAACCTTTTCCTGAATTTTTTAGTCCCTATACAGGAAGGGCAGGCGTACTGCCCCCTTCCACCTTTGTTTTTCAGCGGGTCAAACTCTCCGGTTTTTTTTACAAATCTTATTAGAAGGCTTTTAGGTCTTTTTTTTTACAGATTACGCAGGTTCTTTCAACCTTTTGATCTGGGAAGCTGTTGAAGTCTTTCAAAGTCCTCCTCGCTGAGAATGTCTATGTGCCAGCCTGTAAGCTTGTGTGCCAGTTTTGCGTTTATACCGCCCTTACCTATGGCAAGTGAAAGCTCGTTTTTAGGGACTGCCACCTCTATCCTTTTTTCGTCCTCAAGTAGCCTCCACTTTTTCGGCTTTGCCGGAGATAACGCCCTCATTATGAATTTGGCAGGGTCAGGGTCCCATTGTATAACGTCTATTTTTTCACCTGCAAGCTCGTTTGTTACGTTCTGTATCCTGCTACCTTTCAGACCTACCACCACACCTACAGGGTCTATGTTCTTGTCTTCCGAGTAAACAGCCACCTTTGCCCTTTCCCCCGGCTCTCTGGCTATGGCTTTTATTTCTATTTCACCTTCCTGTATTTCAGGCACCTCTATTTCTATAAGCTTCCTTAAAAAGTTAGGGTGTGTTCTTGACAGGACGACAAGAGGCTTGTCCCTGTCTATAGGGTGTATGTGCCTCTTTACCTTCCCCTTTTCGTATATTGGGAAAGAGCCGTCTTTCAGCACTCTTAGTATTAAAGCCCTTATCCTGTCCCCTATCTTGTAGTTTTCTTTTTTTATCTGCTCTTCCGCAGGCAGGACAGCCTCAACTCTGCCAAGGTCAACTATAATGTCCCCGTCCTCAAACCTCCTTACCGTTCCGGTAACGACCTTACCTTCAAGGTCTTTAAACTCCCTATACAGTATGTTTTTTTCAACCTTTGCTACTCTATGGGATATTACCTCTTTCGCCGCGTTAAGGGCTATCCTTCCAAGGTCTTCAAGGCTTAACGGAACGTCAACGTACTTTCCCACCTCCGCATCAGGGTCGTACTTTTTTGCCTCTTCAGGCGTAATGTCCCTTTTAGGGTTTTCTATGAAAGGAGAAACTCTTTTTCTTAAGAACACTTTCAGCTCGTCGTTTTCCTTGTCAAATACAACTCTAACGTTGTCCCTGTAGCCGTACTCCTTCTGGACTGCCGTCCTTATACCGTCTATTAAAGCCTTTTCTATTATTTCCTCAGGGACGTTTTTCTCCCTTGCTACTGCTTCTATAACGTTTTTAAGTTTTACAGCCATTTTACTCCCCGTCCGGTTTAAACTCTAAATTTGTTCTGGCAACCGTGTCCAGCGGTATTTTTACTCTACTTCCCTCTTCCGTGTCTATTACGACCTTGTCCTCTTCCAATCCCTGTAGAACGCCTTCAAACACGCTTTTCCCTTCAAAAGGCTCTTTTGTTATCAGCTTCACGTCCCTTCCTTTGAATATGTCGTACTCCTCCCTGTTTTTAAGCTTCCTGTCCAGTCCGGGAGACGATACTTCCAGTATGTAAGAGACAGGTATCAGGTCTTCCACGTCAAGCAACGCCCCTATCCTTCTGCTTATCCACTCACAGTCGTCTATACTGGTGCCTTCAGGATTATACACGTAAATCCTTAACACGGGCTTTCCGCCGGTTATGTATTCCACGTCAACAAGCTTCAGCCCCCTTTCTTCTATCAAGGGCTGTAGCATTTCCCTTACTTTTTCTATAATTTCTTCTTTCACAGACATTACTCCGTTAAGTTTTTTCTATCAGGATTAAATATAGGAAGTTTAAAGGGAATTTTCAAAAAGCTACAGGGACAGAACCTCTTCCTCTTTCTTTTCCGCCAGCTGGTTTATCTCTTTTATGTATCTGTCCGTAATCTTCTGTAGCTGGTCAAGTGCTTTTTTTACTTCGTCTTCGGAAAAACCTTCCTTTTTCAGTGCTTCAAGCCTGTCCTTGTCGTCCCTCCTCACGTTCCTTACCGCTATCCTCGCATCTTCAGCAAGCTTGCCTATGAACTTTACTATCTCCCTTCTCCTTTCTTCGGTCATTGGAGGAAGCATAAGCCTTATTATGTTCCCTTCCGTCTGCGGGTTTGCCCCGATGTTTGCTTCCTTCAGTGCCTTTTCTATTAGAGGGACTGCGTTTTGATCCCATGCCTGAATAACTATCTGGGAAGGCTCTGGTATGGTTATGGTGGCAAGCTGTTTTATAGGCATTTCAACGCCGTAGTAGTCCACCTTTATGTTTTCAACAATTGCGGTTGACGCCCGTGATGTTCTGATGCCTGCAAGCTCTTCCTTGAATTTTTCCACCGCCTTTTTCATCCTTTGTTCCGCATCTTTCAGATATTCCTGTATCATCTCCACCTCCTTATTCAAGCCTGTAAGGGTTAATTTTTATTATATCACAGTAGTTTATGGCTGGCGGTAGGTAGGCGGTCAGTTTATACCGCTTAACCGCAGTAGGGCGTCAACGTCCGGCTCCCTGCCGGCAAAGTTTTTGAACAGTTCCATAGCAGGCTTGCTTCCCCCCTTGGCCAGTATTTCCTCGTAAAAGCTTTCTGCCACGTCGTCGTTGTATATGCCGTTGTCAACGAACATAAAGTATGCGTCTGCGGACAGGACTTCAGCCCATTTGTAGCTGTAATAACCGGCGGCATAGCCCCCTGCAAATATGTGGCTGAAAGACCACTGGAACTTGTTGTAAGGAGGTGGCTTTATTACGGAGACCTCCTCCCTTACGCGGTTGAGTATCTGCTGGACTTCTTCAGCGGTGTATCTGTCCATATGTATAAGCATGTCAAACAGGGCAAACTCAAGTTGCCTGACCATAGCCATTGCTGACATAAAGTTTTTTGCATTTTTCAGTGCCGCCACCATTTCGTCCGGTATGGGCTGACCTGTTTTGTAGTGGAAGGCAAAACTTTTCAGGACTTGAGGTTCGTATGCGAAGTTTTCCAAGAATTGGGAAGGGAACTCTACTGCGTCCCATTCAACGCCGGAAATACCGCTTACGAACGGCTCTTTTACCTCACTTACAAGGTGGTGTAGGGCGTGTCCCATTTCGTGGAATAGGGTTTCCACGTCGTAAGGTCTCAGTAAGGACGGCGTGTCCTGTGTGGCAGGTGAGAAGTTTGCCACTATGAAGGCAACCGGCGGTATTAACCTTCCCTTTTCGTCCTGATGGTGGGTTATCCATTCGTCCATCCAAGCCCCGTCCCTTTTGCCCTTCCTTGCTTCAAGGTCTATGTAAAGCCTGCCTATAAGCCTGTTTTTCCTGTATATGTGGTAAACGGCAACGGAAGGGTGCCATACGGGAACTTCCACTTTTTCAAATTCCAGTTTGAAAAGCCTGTTTAAAAATCCAAACAGACCTTCAAGTACACGGTTTTTCTCAAAGTATGGCTTGTACTTCTCGTCGCTTACCTGAAACTTTTCTTTCTTCAGCTTTTCCGAGTAGTAGGCAAAGTCGTAAGCCTGCACGTCGTCCTTCAGTCCCAGCTTTTTTGCGTATTCGTTCAGCTCTGCGTATTCCCTTTCAGCCTGAGGTTTACTTTTCCTTGCAAGCTCCCGCAAAAAGTCTATAACCTGCTCCGGACTTTGTGCCATTTTTGTGGCAAGTGAAAGCTCCGCATAGTTCTTAAAGCCCAGCAGGTTAGCCTTTTCGTGTCTTAAGGCGAGTATTTCTTCAAGCACCTTTTCGTTTTCCGGTGCTCTGGTGGTGTAAGCCCTGTAAAGCTCTTCCCTTTTTTCCCTGTTTGTTCCGTAGGTCATGTAAGCTATGTAGGAAGGCTGGTGGAGTGTGAACCGGTAAACCGTTTTCCCGTCTATCTCTTTTTTTGCCGATTTAAGCTCCTCTTCAGGCAGTTCCCTAACGTCCCCAAAGTCGTCAATATCCATGTGGTAGCTATCGGTGGCGTCAAGCAGGTTTTGGGCAAACTGGTTCTGGAGCTGGGATAGTTTTATGTTTATCTGCTTTACTTTCTGCCTTTCCTCTTCCGGCAGGCTTACTCCCGAAAGCTTAAAATCCCTTATAAGGTCTTGCAGTACTTTTTTCTGCTCCTGATTTAGCCTTTCCTCTTCCCTTTCGTAAATCTCCCTGAAAGCCCTGTAAAGCTCCCTGTTCTGCCCAAGCTCCGTGTAGTACTCGGTTATTACAGGCAGGAGGTTAGAATATACCTGCTGTGTGGTCTGACTGTTTTTCACGTAGTTCAGGTGGGAGATAGGTGTGAAAAGCAGTCCCAGTTTCACGTTAAGAAGCTGGTAAGGTTTTACGAAGTTTTCGTATGTTTTTTCTTTTATCTGGAGGAGTTTTTTTATGGAGTTTTTGTTCTCCTCCACCTGCTTTAAAACCAGTTCCTCCTGCCTGTGTAGGTTCTGGTCGTTTACGGTAAATTCGGGAAAAAGGGCTTCCATACACACCTCCGGTTTTTTACCACTTTTCTTTCACGTCCTTGTACTGTTTAAACTCGTCGCTCTGTAGCATTTCCGTAATAAACCTGTCTATCTCGCTTTTCTCAAGGAAAACTCCCGTAAGCAGTCTGCCTGTGTACTTGTCGTCCTTTATTTCCCAGAACATATAAAACTCCGGGTATTTTTCCTTAAGCTTCCTGTAGGCAACGCCGTACTTACTGTCCTTCAGAGGGTTCTGCTCAAGGAAAAAGTGGTTTTCGTCCACCGTGATTTTGTAAAGCAACGCCCCCTTTTTCGTTTTGACCAGCTCAAGCTTAATGTCCCAGTCCTTGATTACTTCCATAACCGTTTCCCTCCAGTTTAGTTAATTTTTAATTTATGGGCTTTTCCCACAAGCTCAAGGAAGTGGGAGTATCCCTTCCTTTTCAGGTGGTCTTCAAGACCTTTTATAACCTTCAGCGGTGCGTAAGGGTCGTAAAAGTTTGCGGTTCCTATCTGCAGTGCTACTGCCCCTGCAAGTATGTGTTGCAGACCGTCCCTGTGGTCTGATATTCCACCTACGCCTATTATCGGTACGTCAGCCCCGTATTTTTCGTAAACCTGATAAACCATTCTGACAGCTACAGGAAGTATGGCTGGTCCCGACAGTCCTCCCGTTTTCATTCCGATTATGGGCTGTTCCTTCTCAACGTCTATAGCCATACCAAGCAGTGTGTTTATAAGCACCAGACCGTCAGCCCCCCCTTCAACGGAGGCGGTAGCAGTGTCCAGAATGTTAGTAACGTTAGGACTTAACTTGACCAGAACGGGCTTTCCCGTAGCCTGCTTTACGCTTTTTACAAGGCTGTAAAGGGTCTCCGGGTCTGAACCGAAGGCTATCCCCCCTTTTTTCACGTTAGGGCAGGACACGTTCAGCTCCAGAGCACTGACGCCGTCAGCCCTGTCCAGATGTTCGGTCACCTTCACGTATTCTTCCCTGTCCTCGCCGAACACGTTTGCTATTATTACCGTGTCGTACTCCCTTAGTTTCGGCAGTATTTCCCTGACGAAATACTCCACTCCCGGGTTTTGCAGACCTATGGAGTTCAGCATTCCGCAGGGCGTTTCCGCTATCCGCTGTGGAGGATTTCCCTGTCTGGGTTTGAAAGACAGTCCCTTTACCACAACAGCCCCAAGCTGGGATATGTCGTAAAGGTTTTCTGCCACCTCCAGACCGTAAGAAAAACAGCCTGAAGCCGTCCACACAGGGTTCTTGAACCTGATGCCGAACATCTCAAAGGATAAAGGGCTATCGGAAGGTTTTACCTTTCTTTCCAAGATTTTCTCCGCCAAAGGTCGTTTAATTTAATTTTATCCTAAATTCTTCCCTTCAGAAACAAGACTTTTTATAAGCTCTGACCACTTCCTTGCCGTTTCCTCAAAGGAATACTTCCGTGCCGTTTTTACGGCGTTTTCCCCTATCCGCCTGTACTCCTCCTCCGAAAGGCTTAAAGCTTTTTCCATCTTTTCCTTCAGGCTTTTCCAGTCTCCGACCTTCGCAAGGAAACCGTTGTATCCGTCCTTCAGGTATTCCGGTATTCCCCCTGCGTCTGTTGAGATTACAACCTTACCTGATGCCATCGC
>JAADDT010000064.1 GCA_013153765.1 Aquificota bacterium | reverse complement strand
CATCCACTTGCAAAACTTTTTTACGAGCCTTTAATTGACAGAATGAAAAAATGGGACATACCTTTAAGGGTAGGTATGTGGACTGAGGTTTCTTTTAAGGGAGATTTACTCTTTTTCTGGCGGATAAAAGAGGTAAGGGAATACCTGATAAAAAAGCTGAAGGTTGACATAAGACCGAGGTACGTCCTGTACCTGCCTAAAGAAAAACAGACCACAGGTTGGATTGAAATAAAAACAACTTAAAAAGGAGGGAACAGCCATGGCTAAGAAAGAAGCCAAAAAACCACAAATCACAATGGAAGAGCTTAACAGGGAGCTAAGGGGGTATATTGCACAGATAGAAGCCCTCAGGGCTGAAATTGAGGTTATTGACGAAAACATAGCTACCTACAGGCTCGCCATCAAAACTATCAACAACCTCCGTGATTTAGGTAAAGGTAAAAACATACTGATACCTATCGGAGCAGGGGCACAGATTGAAGCCAAGATTGAAAATCCGGACAGGGTGGTTGTAAGCATAGGTTCGGGCATCTCCGCAGAGCTTACGGCGGAAGAAGCACTTACACAGATTGCCAAAGAGATAGCCGCACTTCAGGCGTTGAGAAGGACGCTTGAGGAAGCCATCGTTGAGGCTTACCAGAAAACGGAAGAACTACTTCAAAAAACAAGGGAGCTTGGTCAGGAGGAAGGTAAGAGCTCCAAATAGGAGACGGGATTATGGACGAAAAGGAGCTTTTAAAGGAACAGATAGAAAGGACTATACAGCTGATAGACTTACTGCCGGAAGGTAGAAAAATTTATTACGATGCAGGTCTTGTAATGCTGGAAGTTAGCAAGGAGGAGGCAAAAAAACTCCTTCAGGAAGAACTGGAAAAGCTGGAAGGGACAGGAGGAGGAGACAAAACAGAAAACCAACAAGGAGGTGAACGATGAAAAAAGCACTGGCACTGCTGTTTTCTTTCCTGCTGATAGGCGGACTGGCTTACAGCGAGGAAAACAAGGAGCAAAACAACCAGAAGGTAGCACAGGAGACCAAGAAGGAAGAAACCGCCCAGTCCCTCATTGAAAGCTCAGGCAAAAGGTCCACAGAAAAGGTCAGGGCACAAGAGCTGGCAAAAATCATTCAGGAAGCGGTTGAGGTTTACGCAAAAGGCGGTGAAGTCCTGTTCCTGCTGACACACAACAAGGTTGAAGAGGCGAAGAAGGCACTGGAGGAGCTGAAAAAGGAGATAGAGGAGCTTGAGAAGAAGTATCAGGGCAAGCTGGAAAGACTGCCTATAGACGTTGTTATCACGGAAATATCCGGCATTACGGACATAGAGGAAGCTAAGAAACTGGCGGAGAAGGCAAAAGAAGCGGTAAACAACAATGACTTCATAACCGCAAGGTTCATACTCAACTCTCTAAGGGACGAGATAGTGATAGAAACGGTTTACCTTCCGCTGGGGCTGTTTAAGGAAGCTGTAGAGCTGGCTGACAAGCTCCTTAAGGAAGGGAAGGTGAAGGACGCCGCCGCCCAACTTCAGGTGGCTTTAGGACTGGTAGAGGTGGAAACCACAATCATTCCAAAACCTCTGGCAATAGCCTCAATCCTCGTTGAGGACGCATCAAAAGTGTACAAAGAGAAGCCGGAAATGGCACTGAAGCTTCTTGAAGAGGCTAAAAGACAGCTCAAACTGGCAAAGGTGCTGGGATACGTAAGGTCTGACGAAGAGATCAAGCCTCTCATAGAGCAGATAGAAAAGCTTGAAAAAGAGGTTAAGGAAAAAACAGGTAAGAGGGAAAACTTCAAGGACGTGTTCAAGAGCCTTGAACAGTTCAAGGAAAAAGCCACACAGACCAAGTAAACCTTCAGCCGGCTCCAAGCCGGCTTTTTTAATTATTCTTAATAAATCCATACATTAAACCATTGACAGGAAACACAAATGTGTTTATCTTAATAGGTGCAGGTTGAGGTATAAAATAAATGCAATCCAATGGGCAAAACCCAATCCAAAGGGGAAGGGCGATTCCCTCTCAATCCGAAGCCCTTCCTCAAAACATAAAAAAGATAGCAATCTTAATAGACTGGGAAAACTTTAGAAAAACATTAGAAAGAGCTGTAAAGGAAGGGGAAATCCCAAGAGATATATTCACGTATAATGATACGCGTAAACTCTTAAATTTAATAAAATCCTTTGTAGAACCGGACGAGGAAATTTACAGGATATATTTTTACCTGTCAGAGCCACCAAAGGAAGCGAACTGGAAAAACTTCCGTTATTCTATAGACCAAAACGAAAACTTTAGAAAAGTGTATGAAAACGCAAGGAATTTTATTGAAAATCTGAAAAAAGAAAACCTCGTGTCTATCAGAAAGGGAAAGTTAGAATTTAGAGGATATTACGACCAAGAACAAACCAAACCAATTTTCACGCAAAAGCAGGTAGATATGTTAATTGGATTGGACATTGCCCACTTAAGCTATCTAAAGCTGGTGGACAGAATAATGCTTTTATCACTGGATACGGATTTAATTCCCGCAATAAAAATAGCAAGGATAAACGGAATACAGGTGGTAATGCCATCTTATCCAGATGTGAGAAACTTAAGTATAGATATACAGGAGCATACAGATTTTATAAGGAAATTCAACCTTAAAACACTGATCAAAAGTTTAGGTGGTCAGTAAAGTACTGTTAGCAAAATATGGTTTTTATCCCTTTTCAAAATCCCTATTGTAAAGTATAATCTTCTGATAGTTTTTTAAACAAAAAATGGAGGTAGAAAATGCCTGTAGTAGGAGCTACAAAACTGGAAGCACTGATGAGGAAAGGGGCAAGCCTTGACATTGACAAAAGCAAGGCGAAGGAAATTACGGACATAGTGGAAAAAAAGCTTTACGACCTTCTTCTTATCGGTGAAAGGAACGCAAGCTACAACGGAAGGGAAGTGATATGGGAAGCTGACGTTCCTCTCACAAAAGGCTTCCTTGAAAGCCTTCAAAAATTCAAAAAGCTTGAAGAGGAAGTGGCGGCTGAGGACGTGCTTAACTTCCTTGCATCTATGCCACCTCTTAAGTATCCACTTGAAGCGGAGCTTGAGAAAAAACTGCCGGAAATCGTAGGAACCCTTATATACATTCTGGCAAACCTTATTAAAGAGGTTGCTCCAGCAAGCAGAAAACCTTCTTCTGAAGACATAGAAAGGGCTGGCAAAATACTTGACCTTACAATGTGATTTTTCCTCTACACAACAAAAAACAGGGGGAAAAACCTGTTGATTAAACTGATAGAAAAGGTAGTAGAATGGCTCCTGTGGGAAAGCAGGCTTATGATATTTCTGGCGGTGATAGCGAGCGTTGCCGCCGCCTTTGTACTTGTTTTGATAGGCACATACGACATATATCTGGTCATAAAAGACGCCACCGCAATGTTTTCCTCAAAGGAATACTTTAAGGAGTTCCACAAAGAAGCCATAAAACACATAGTATCAGCAGTTGACGTTTACCTGATATCAACCGTCCTGCTCATATTCGGACTGGGACTTTACGAGCTGTTCATATCAAAAATAGACCCGATGGAAAAGGATACAAAGTCCTCCCAAATACTGGTTGTGCATACACTTGACCAGCTTAAAGAAAAGCTGGCAAAAGTGATACTGATGGTTCTGATTGTTACGTTTTTCAAGTACGCAATAGAGTTCAAATACGACGACATTAAAAACCTGCTTTTCCTCAGTATAGGCGTGTTTCTCATATCCCTATCCATATACTTTATGCATAAAAGCGACGAAAAGGCTAAAAAAGAAAAACACTGACGGAGAGGCTGTTGAGGATAGTTTTCTGGGGAACACCGGACTTTGCGGTACAAAGCCTGAAAAAACTGATAAACTCCCGCCATCAGGTTGTAGGCGTCATCACACAGCCGGACAAACCGAAAGGCAGGGGGAAAAAACTTTCACCTCCTCCCGTCAAGGTTGTTGCACAGGAACATTCCATTCCGGTTTTCCAGCCGGAGAAACTGAAAAATAACCGCCAGCTGTTGGAAGAGCTTAAAAAACTTGAGCCGGACATATTTGTGGTTGTGGCTTACGGCAAAATCATTCCGGAGGAGTTTATAAACCTGCCGAAACACAAAACCATAAACGTCCACGCTTCCCTTCTTCCCGAATACAGGGGAGCGGCACCTATACACAGGGCTTTGATGGAAGGGAAGGACAAAACCGGCGTATGTATAATGGAGATAACCAAAGAGCTTGACGCCGGCGATGTTTACGCCTGTAAAGAACTGCCTATTTCGGACAGGGACGACATAATCTCCCTACACGACAAGCTGGCTGAAGAAGGGGCAGAACTGCTTCTGGAGGTGCTTGACGGTATAGAAAAGGGAAAGGCTGTAAAAAAACCGCAGGAACACCACAAATCCACCTATGCAAAACCTATAAAAAAGGAAGAGGGGAAGATAGACTGGAACAGGTCTGCAAGGGAGATATTTAACCTTGTAAGGGCGTTAAAGGTCTGGCCTAAAGCCTACACGGACTTTAGGGGACAGCAGGTTAAAATACTTGACGCTTCCGTAGTTGACGAAAACTCCACAGGAGAGGCTGGTAAGGTGGTAAGCATAAAAAAGGGCGAAGGTTTTGTGGTGCAGACAGGCAGGGGAAAGCTCCTTATCAAAAAAATCCAGTTTCCAAGCGGTAAACCAATATCCGGAGATGAGGCGGTAAGGGGATACCACATACAGGAAGGGGAAAAACTGGGCTGAATCGGTTGATAAAAATCAAGTAAAATGTATGCAAAAGATATTAGTATAATAGCCGATAAGTAAGGTTAATTATAAATGGAAGAAAAGTTCGTTATCTGGGGAAGAAACCCTATTATAGAAGCTTTAAAATCCGGCAGGAGTTTGGAAAAAATACTGGTAGCCCACGACTCACACCCACCTAAAGAGCTGGTAAAACTGGCTGAAAAACAGGGAGTTAAAATCCAGAAGGTATCCCGGAAGAAGGTTGAGGAGACTGCCGGTACGAAGAAAACGCAGGGTGTTGTGGCTATTGTAAGTCCCATACAGTACTGGGACGAAAATAAACTTATAGAAAAGGTTATTGAAAATAGGGGAGTGGTGCTGGTAATGGATCACATCACCGACCCGCAAAACGTCGGCAATATGATAAGGACAGCTGAAGTGCTGGGGGTTGACGGCGTGGTAATCCCAAAAGAAAGGAGCTCTCCCATAAACGAAGTTGTGGTAAAAGCCTCAACAGGAGCGGTCTTCCACATTCCCATAGCCAAGGTAGGCAGTCTGAGGAACTTTGTGGAAAAGTTCAAGGACAGGGGGGGCTGGGTAGTGGCTGTGGAAAAGGGAGGTAAGCCGATACACAAGATATCTTTTCCGTTTCCTCTTGCTGTAGTTTTAGGCTCTGAAGGAAAAGGTGTGTCAAAATCCGTGCTAAACTCTGCCGACCTGATAGCCACAATACCGATGAAAGGGAAGATAACCTCCCTGAACGTGTCCTCCGCAACCGCCATAGCACTGTGGGAGGTAGCCAAACAGAGCTGGATACAGGATTGATGATTTATATCACAAAAACTTTGATTTTAAACGGAATATGTAGCAAAATAATTAGAATTAGGAGAGGTCAAGACAGTAAGGGACAAAATTGTAAATATACAGAAACAGAGGAGGTTCAAAATGGCTGAAGAAAAAGTAAGTAGGCGGGATTTCCTCCTGTACGCAATGGGAGGTTGGGCCGCTGTAGGTTTAGGGGGCGTTTTATACGCTATGTATAAAACGTGGGAACCCTTGCCTGAGGTAAAAGCGGCTGGGATTGTGAGGTTTGACCTTTCACAGGTAAAGCCCGGCGAACTGAAGGTAGTCCAGTGGAGAGGTAAACCGGTATTTGTTCTGAGAAGAACTCCCGATATGGGAAAGTGTGAAAACAGGTCTATAGCAAACGAGTACACGGTGGTTGTGGGAATATGTACCCACCTTGGATGTATCCCTAACTGGGAAACGGACAAGAAAATATTCAAATGCCCGTGCCACGGTGGTGAATTTGACGCCTGCGGTGTAAACATATTCGGTCCTCCTCCAAGACCTCTGGAAATACCTCCGTTTAAATTAGAAGGGACTACCATCGTTTTAGGTGAAACAGGTCCCGAATACGAAAAAATGATGAAAGGTTAGGAGGAAAGTGATGGAGAAAAAAGGCGGATTAATGGAATGGCTTGATAAAAGGCTGGCTATTGAGACCCTCTGGAAGGTAATGATGGCTGAGTATTACCTTCCGAAAAACATTAACTTCCTGTGGAGCTTTGGTGTTCTTACAATGCTCGTTTTCGTAATACTGGTAGTATCCGGTATTATCCTGCTTATGTACTATAAGCCTGACGCTAAAATGGCTTTTGACAGCGTTAACAAAACCATAATGATGGACGTTGCCTTTGGTTGGGTATTCAGACACGTCCACGCCGTCGGTGCATCTGTAATGTTCTTGGTCCTGTTTATACACATAGGAAGGGGAATTTACTACGGTTCGTATAAAGCTCCAAGGGAAGTTGTGTGGATTACCGGTTTCATACTTTTCGTTCTGATGTCTGCAACTGCTTTCACCGGTTATCTTCTGCCTTGGGGACAGATGTCTTACTGGGCGGCACAAACGATCACAACACTGTTTGCAAAAATACCTTTCATAGGACCTGACCTTGTTATATGGATAAGAGGTAACTACATCGTTGAAGATGCAACACTTACAAGGTTCTTCGCACTGCACGTCACTTTCCTTCCTGCATTAATACTGGTATTTACGGCTATACACCTTTACGCCGTAAGGATTGTCGGCTCAAACAACGAAGACGGAATTCCTATGACAAAAGAGGAGAAGAAGAAAAACGGCATACCTTTCTGGCCTGTATTTATGGCTAAAGAGTACTTCGTAATGTCCGTATTCCTTCTGTTCTTCTTCTATCTGGTGTTCTTCAACTACAAGTTCGCTATGGACCCTATTAACTTCCAGCCTGCAAACTACCTGCAAACACCTCCACATATATATCCAGAGTGGTACTTCCTTGCGTTTTACGAAGTATTAAGGGGATTTTTCTTCAGCGAAACTTTAGGTCTTATAGGTTTCGTACTGTCAATGTTCCTGCCACTGTTCCTGCCTTGGCTTGACACTTCTCCATACCCTTACGTTAGCGGAAAACACAGACCTTTATTCAAAATAATGTGGTGGATATTCGTTGCTGACTTCATTGCCTTAACGATACTTGGAAAACTGCCACCTACAGGTCTGTTTGCGTGGCTTGGTTTCGTAGCGTCTATAGTGTACTTTTTATTCTTCGCATCTTTACCGATTATTTCTTACATTGAGAAAAAGAAGGTGGCTAGTGGAGGTGGACAGTAATGAAGGAATTAAAGATATTACTGGTTTTAATAGTTATAGTTGGAGTGACCTACTGGGGGATAGAGCCTTTAGCCCACAGCATTATGCACAAGCATATTGAGGAGGCTATCCATAAATACCACCTGCCGGATTACGAGTTTTCGGATTTAGGTTCAACACCTCCCCTTGACGGGGATGCGGCTAAAGGTAAGGAAGCTTTCCAGATGTTCTGTGCTTCCTGCCACGGTCTTAAGGCTGACGGCATACCTGCACCTATGGACCCAAAAACGGCGGCCGCTTCATTTGGGGTGGTTCCTCCAGACCTGTCTAACGTCACTTCCTTCACAAGCAAAAAGTTCCTTTTCCACTTCATAAAGGACCCTGCAAAAGCTTCCGAATTCAAGAAAATAGCAATGCCTGCAATGGGACTTCAGGACGAGCAGATAGTTGACATAATCGCATACCTTGACAGCAAAGCAAAGAAAGTACACGGGGCAGAACTGTTTAAGGAAGCCTGTGGAAGATGCCACAGTGCTAAATACCAGAAAATCTACGCAGAAACTCCACCGGACGCCCTCAAAAAGTACCTTGGTAAAGTTCCCCCTGACCTGTCCATCATAATGAAGGCTAAAGGTGAGCATTACCTCGTTGCGTTCATAAACAAACCTCAGGCTTTACTTCCCGGTACTTCAATGCCGAGGGTAGGTCTTAACAAGGAAGCTACGGAAGACCTGATGCACTACCTTGACAGGATAGCTGACCCTCACAAGGAACAGAGGGTAAAGGTAGGTCTGATCGTACTGGCTTACATGCTGGTAATGGTAGGTCTCACGTACGCTTGGAAGAAGAAAATCTGGAAGAACATACATTAAAATATGTAAGGGGCTGGAATAGGCCCCTTTTTTTTATACCTTTACGGGAAGTTAGCAAATACTAACTGGAGGCTGTTATGAAAAAGTGGAAACCACCGGCGGAAAACCTGCCAAACATTATAGAAAAGCTTGTTGAAGGCACGTTTATGCCCCAGTTTTTCCAGCTGATAAACATCACACAGTACGGGGATATGTTAAGGGAAACCCCTGCCACGCTGTTCGTTCCTGTGGAAGAAACGCTTGACATAGTACCTCCACAGGTGATAGCCACGGTTGAAAAAGCCCTTAAAGACAGCTCCCTTGCCACCGAAATAGTGGGAAACCACATTATTGAGGAGCCTATCACACTTGGGGAGATGCTCCAGATAAAGGAGCTGAAAACTATCGGTGGAAAAACCATATCAATAGATGTAAGGTGCAACATAAGGGAGGATTTTGAGTTTTCCATAAGCAACGCCTGTACTGTTTTTGCGGAAATAAGCGGAATACCTATGGAAACGGCAAATATTGTTTGCTACAACGGTTTTATACACACGATAAGGGGCATTATCGTTTAATTCTTCTTTAACGCCGCCATAAGGACAGCCTCACATACCACACTGCCGTCAACCTTTGCCACTGCCTTTATCTTTCCCATACTCCTTTTTATGTTTATCCCTTCTATCTCAAAAATGATCTGGTCGCCGGGAACCACCGGCTTTCTAAACTTGGCACTGTCTATACCTGCAAACAGGACGGTAAAACTCCCTTCAACACCTTCAGCCCTTGCTTTTTTAATCATCAAATAAGCCCCTGCCTGTGCCATAGCCTCTATTATCAGGACGCCGGGCATAACCGGATATTCTGG
>JAADDT010000094.1 GCA_013153765.1 Aquificota bacterium | reverse complement strand
CCTTTACCGTCTCCGTTTTCATCACCAGTCCACGACCGTTGCAGGCATCACAGGGCTCCTGCAGGTATCCTGTTCCCTGACATCTGGGGCAAGTCTGGGATATTTGCATAAAGCCGGAGGAGTAAACTATCTGTCCCGTTCCCTGACATTCCGGACAGACTTTAGGCTGGCTTCCCGGTTTTTGACCTGTGCCTGCACATTTTTCACAAACAACGTATCTGGGTACTTCTATTGAGAGTGTGGTTCCCTTGTAGGCGTCTTCCAGAGATATTGTTATGGTTTGGTATATGTCTTCTCCTCTTTCGCTTCTGTAAGTCCTTTCCCTTTTCTGGTAAGACCTTTTTCTACCTCCACCGCCGAAAAAGTCCGAAAATCCAAACAGGTCTTCCAGCAGGTCGTCCAGATTTACTCCAAAACCGCCGAAACCTTCAAATCCTCCTCCGGGCTGTTGCTCTCCACTGCCGGAGAAAGCCGCGTGTCCATACTGGTCGTAAAGCTTCCTTTTTTCCGGGTCGGAAAGAACCTGATACGCCTCGCTTATTTCCTTGAACTTTTCTTCCGCTTCCTTGTTGTTCGGGTTCAGGTCAGGGTGATACTTCCTTGCAAGCCTTCTGTAAGCTTTCTTGATTTCCTCCTGTGAAGCGTTTTTGCTAACTCCCAGTACCTCGTAGTAATCCCTTTTTGTTGCCATTAAGTTCCTCTTTTAAAACTTTTTATTTTAGTTTAAATATATAACTTTAGTGCATTGTTGTCAAATTTTGAACGGTTTACAGCCGTTGATTTTCAAGCTTTAGAAAGGGATTAACCGTCCTTTTTCAGACGGACTTCAACGCTTAACCTGTGTGCCTCCAGACCTTCTACGGTGGCAAGCTGTCTGGCGTATTTTTCTACTCTGTCAAAGCCTTCCCTTGACACGTATATGACGGAGGATTTTTTAACGAAGTCGTAAACGCCTAAAGGTGAGGAAAACCGTGCCGCTCCACCTGTAGGTAAAACGTGGTTAGGTCCGAGTATGTAGTCTCCAAGCGGCTCTGTGGCGTATTCTCCCAAAAATATGGCTCCTGCGTGTTTTATCCTGTCAAGGAGGCTGAAAGGGTTTTCGGTGATAACTTCCAGATGTTCAGGTGCTATGTGGTTTGCCACCTCCACTGCCGTTTCCAGATTGTCAACTATAAAGGCGTGTCCGTAGGTGTCAAGGGACTTCCTTGCTATACTTTCCCTTGAAAAGTCCACTAAAAACCTGTTGTATAGTATGTCCCTTACCTGTTTTGCCAGTTCCTCTGAAGTGGTTATCAGTATGGAAGCCGCCAGTTCGTCGTGTTCAGCCTGCGAAAGCAGGTCAGCCGCAGTCCATTCCGGATTTGCGGTGTGGTCGGCAATTACCAGTATTTCGGAAGGTCCAGCTATAGAGTCTATGTCAACGTATCCGTAAACGTTTTTCTTTGCCAGAGCCACGAATATGTTTCCGGGACCTACTATCTTGTCAACCTTTTTTATCGTTTCCGTGCCGTAGGCTAACGCTCCTATTGCTTGTGCTCCGCCTATACGGTAAACCGTTTTTATACCGCATATGTAAGCGGCGGCAAGGGTGTATCTGTTAGGGTTAGGTGAGGTCATAACCACCTCGTCAACGCCGGCAACCACCGCAGGAACGGCGTTCATTATCACCGTTGACGGGTAAGCCGCCTTCCCTCCCGGCACGTAAAGACCTGCTCTTTCCACAGGCACTACTTTCTGTCCCAGTATCATACCTTTCTCTTCAATGAAAAAGCCTTGCTCAACCTGTGCCTCGTGGTATTTCTTTATCCTTTCGTAAGCTACCTGCATGGCAGTTCTGGTCTCTTGGTCCAGTGTTTCGTAAGCCTTTTCTATCTCCTCAAACGGCACGGTGAACTCCTGTGGCGTCAGCTTCACGCCGTCAAACCTTTCGGTGTATTCAATTACCGCCTGATCTCCCTTTTCTTTTACATCTTTCAGAATTTTCTTAACGCTTTCCTCGTACTGATCCAGCTCCATTTCACTCCGTTTTATTAACGCTTCAAGCTCCTTACTTTCCCTAAAGTCCTTCCCTCTAAGGTCAACTATCTTCATTCCTGCACTCCCTTCCTTATTAAGAAATACTGTAAATATGATAACATTTTTAAATTATGAGGCATTTAAAGATAAATAACCTGCACATCATAACAACAGAAAGGTCTGACGGTAATATGAAAGACCTTCAGGTAAGGGAAAACTTTATAAAAAAACTGAACCTGCCTGTCTATCTGCCTGCACAGGAACACACCACCGTAATAACAACGCCTGAGGAAGACCTTAAACCGGCTGACGGTGTTTTTATCAGCAAAAAAGGAGTGGCTGGGGGCGTCCTTACCGCTGACTGTATGCCTGTCGTCCTTACGGACTTTGAAAGGCTGGTTGTAATCCACGCAGGCTGGCGGGGGCTAATCGGCGGTATTATTGAAAACGGCATAAAGATGCTGGAAGGTGGCAGTATTACGGCATTTATCGGGGCTTCCGCAAGGAAGTGCTGTTATGAGGTGCAGGAGGATTTTGTAAAAAGCCTTCAGGAAAAGGGACTGTCCGGAAAGTACTTCCACAGGAGGAACGGCAGGATAACATTTTCAATGCAGGATTACGCAAAAGACCTGATGCTAAAAAGGGGGATAAAAAGGCTGTTTGACATATCTTTATGTACAATATGTGGAGAGGAGTTTTTTTCTTATAGAAAGGGTGATTTTTACGAAAGGATTCTTACACTGGCTTGGCTGGAGGGTTAAATGGGACTGAAAGACCTTATTAGCAAGTTTAAAGGAAGGAAAAAGCTACAGGTTGAAAAGGGGGAGTGGATTAAGTGCGACAAGTGTAAAACGCTCCTGTACAGCGAAGACCTGAAAAAGAACATGAAGATATGTCCACACTGCGGGTTCAGTTTCCGTATGAACGCAAAGGAAAGGGTTGATATGTTTCTGGATCAGGTTTACCAGTACGACCTGTTTCCAAAGATAGCTCCGGTTGACGTGCTGGACTTTAAGGATACGAAACGCTACAGGG
Source organism: Aquificota bacterium (assembly GCA_013153765.1). Classification (GTDB taxonomy): domain Bacteria; phylum Aquificota; class Aquificia; order Aquificales; family Hydrogenothermaceae; genus Persephonella_A. The sequence continues at coordinate 6,155 of JAADDT010000094.1, read as the reverse complement.
ACAGGATAAAGGAAGCTCAGGAAAAAACCGGTCTGAACGACGCAATAATAATAGCTTACGGCAAGATGTACGACAGGGAGGTTGTGCTTGCTCCTATGGACTTCAGGTTTATGGGAGGCAGTATGGGAAGCGTTGTGGGGGCTAAATTCGTAAGGGGCGTTGAGTTTGCCATAGAAAAGAAAATACCTTTTATCACCATAACAGCCTCCGGCGGTGCACGTATGCAGGAAAGCATAATCTCCCTGATGCAGATGGCAAAAACCTCCATAGCCGTTGACAAGATGAACAGGGCAGGGGTGCTTTACATATCCATACTTACCGATCCTACTATGGGGGGCGTGTCAGCCAGCTTTGCCTTTTTGGGAGATATTATAATAGCCGAACCGGAATCACTTATAGGCTTTGCAGGTCCACGGGTGATAGAACAGACCATAAAACAGCAGTTGCCGGAAGGCTTCCAGAGGGCAGAGTTCCTGCTTGAGAAAGGGCAGATAGATATGGTTGTTGACAGGAAAAACCTGAAAAAAACCGTATATACACTGGTTAAACAGCTAAATGGATAAAAAAACACCTGTAATCGGCATTGTGGGGAGACACAACAGCGGAAAGACCACCTTCATAGAGGCTGTAATCCGCATACTGTCCGAAAAAGGCTACAGTATAGGGGCGGTGAAACACGATCCTAAAGGTAAGGCAAAAACGGACACGCCGGGGAAGGACAGCTACCGTATGTACGGTGCGGGGGCAAAGCAGGTAGTCCTTGCCTCACCGGGTAAAATAACGTCTTACATAAGGGAGGAAGACCATTCTCCGGAAAAAGTGGTGGAAAGGTATATGGTTGACGGTCTTGACCTGATAATAGTGGAAGGCTTTAAGAACTATAAAGGCTGGGACAAGTTTGAGGTTATCAGGAAGGAGGAAAACAGGGAACTTGCCGTCTCTGAGGAGGAAGGTCTGAAAGGGGTTATTACCGATTACTACAGCTATCCGTTAAGGTTTGATATAAACAGACCTGAAGAATTTGCACAATATTTAGAACGGTATTATATAAAAGAAAAAAAACGGATATAATATTTAAACCTAAAAAAGCGGGGTTTTTTGATGAGGCTTCACATCAACTTTGCAGGCACGGTGCAGGGCGTAGGCTTCAGATACTTCGTGAAGAAAAAGGCAGACCAGTTTGGGGTAAAAGGGTACGTTAGAAACCTGCCTGACGGTACGGTTGAAGTTGTGGCGGAAGCTGACGAAAAAACATTAAGGGAGTTTTTCAAGGCAATTGAAAAAGGACCTCCCTTAGCCGAAATTACCGATATTAGATACCAGTTTGAGGATAAAGATGGGAAGTATGAAAGCTTTGAGATATTATATTAGCGGTATATTAATTGGATTTCTGCTGTTTTCACTTACCGCCTCCGCACTTACCTATACGGTAAAAAGGGGCGACAACCTTCAGAAAATAGCCAAGAAATACGGCGTTTCCGTAAAGGAAATAATAAAGGCTAACAGGCTGAAAAAACCTTACATTATCCGTCCGGGACAAAAGCTGAAAATCCCTGTAAAAGCGAAAAAAAGGAGCTCTGCCAAGTACTGTTCCGTAAAACACAAAGTAAAGCCGGGTGAAAGCCTGATAAAAATAGCCAAAAAGTATAGGGTCTGGGTAAAGGACATAAAAAGGCTTAACAACCTGAAGTCAGACAAGCTTTACGCAGGACAAGTATTGTGCATAAAGGAAGAAAAGAAAAGGGTCGTAAAAAAGAAGAAAAAATCAACCAAGACCACAGCCACGACCACAAAAAGGATTAAGCAGGTAAAGAAAAAAATCGTTTACCACAGGGTTAAAAGGGGAGAGACACTTTCCAAAATAGCAAGGAAGTATAACACCTCCGTAAAAAAACTGGCAAAACTGAACAGGCTGAAAAAACCTTACAGGATAAAGGCGGGACAGAGGCTTAAGGTAGAAAAGAAGGTTATCACCTATAAAACGGTTAAGGTGGCAAAATCAAAAAAGGGAACAAAATCAAGCAGAAACTCGGTAGCCACAGCCAGCACCGTACCTTTAAAGTTCGTGTGGCCTGTTAACGGCAGGATTGTTGAGCCGTTTGCAAACAACTCAAACAAAAGGCATCTGGGTGTTGACATAAAAACTGACTGTGAAGTACCTATCAAAGCTTCCGAAAGCGGTAAGGTAATATTTGCAGGGGACAGTATTAAAGCTTACGGAAACCTGATAGTAATAAGACACCAAAACAGGTTTACAAGCGTTTACGGACACGTGGGCAAGATAAAAGTCAGGGAAGGGGAATGGGTAAAGAAAGGGGAGATAATAGGATACACAGGAAAGCTGAACGGTTCTGAACACTGCGGTATATACTTTGAAATCAGGAAAAACGGAAATCCGGTTGATCCGGTCGTTTTCCTGTACAAGAAAAAAAGAAGCACCAGCATTAACTAACAGGGGCAGAGATGGAAAACAGGAAGTACCACGAATTCCCTCGCATTAAGAGACTGCCGGAATACGTTTTTGCCATAGTAAACGAGCTGAAGGCAAAACTGAGGAAAGAAGGGGAAGACATTATAGATTTTGGAATGGGAAATCCGGACTTGAGACCTGCACAGCACATAATAGACAAACTGTGTGAGTCAGCAAAGAAAAAAACCACGCACCGGTACTCAATGTCTCAGGGCATTCCCAGACTGCGGAGGGCAATAACCGAGTTTTACAGGAAAAGGTACGGTGTGGAGCTTGATCCTGAAGAGGAAGCGATAGTTACGATAGGTTCTAAAGAAGGGCTGTCCCACCTTATGTTAGCCATGCTATCTCCCGGAGATATGGTTCTGGTTCCTTCTCCCAGATATCCGATACATTACTACGCACCTGTAATTGCAGGGGCTTCCGTCTTGACAGTTCCACTTCCGCTTGAAGGGTCTGACGGGGAAAAGCAGGAGCAGTTTTTAAAAAACATATACGAATCTTACAAGGACAGCTATCCCGAACCTAAAGTATTAATACTCAACTTTCCAAACAATCCTACCACGATGACGGTTGACCTTGACTTCTTCAGAGAAATAGTCAGGTTTGCAAAAGAGAAGGGAATGTGGGTAATACACGACTTTGCGTATGCTGACCTGTGTTATGACGGCTACAAGGCACCGAGCATACTTCAGGTTGAGGGGGCAAAGGATATAGCTGTAGAAACTTACTCCCTGACAAAGGGCTTTTCTATGGCAGGCTGGCGGGTAGGTTTTGTTCTGGGAAATCCTACGCTTATATACAACCTGAAAAGGCTTAAAAGCTACCTTGATTACGGCACCTTCACGCCAATACAGGTGGCGAGCATAATAGCACTGGAAAGCGACTACTCAATCGTTGAAGAAGCAAGGGACATTTACAGCGAAAGGCTTGACGTTCTGGTAAAGGGTCTTAACGAGGCGGGCTGGTCTGTTGAAAAACCTAAAGCCACAATGTTCCTATGGGCAAAAATACCTGAGGACTTTAGCCATTTAGGTTCTATAGAATTCAGCAAACTCCTCCTTACGGAGGCAAACGTGGCTGTTGCTCCCGGCGTGGGCTTTGGGGAACACGGGGAAGGCTACGTAAGGTTTGCGGTTGTTGAAAACACAAAAAGGATAAGACAGGCTGTAAGGAACATAAAAAAGTTTTTCAAGAAATACAGACAGCAGGCACTTGTTAAATGAGCCAGCCTTCCGTATTAGAAGTAAAAAACCTGAAAAAAAGGTACAGGGACAGGGTGGTAGTTGACGGGGTATCCCTGTATGTAAAGGAGGGGGAAATTATCGGACTGCTTGGTCCCAACGGGGCAGGTAAAACAACCACCTTCAAAATGCTTCTTGGTTTTGTAAAACCGGACGAAGGTCAGATACTACTTGACGGGGAGGACATTACATACCTGCCGGTTTACGAAAGGGCAAGGAAAGGCATATCCTTTTTACCGCAGGAGCCTTCCATATTCAGGGAGCTTACCGTCTGGGAAAACATAGTGATGTTCCTTGAATTCCAGCTTGACGACAGGGTAGAAATCAGGGAAAAGGCAAAGGCACTTCTTGAGGAGTTCGGCATATACCACCTGAAAGACCAGAAAGCCTCCACACTATCGGGAGGGGAAAGGAGAAGGCTTGAAATAGCCCGTTCCCTCATAATAAATCCTTCCTTTCTATTACTTGACGAGCCTTTTGCAGGTGTTGATCCCGTATCCGTTCAGGACATTAACCACCTGATTAAAGACCTTATAGAAAGGGACATAGGTATCGTCCTTACAGACCACAACGTAAGGGAAACGCTGAAAATAACGGACAGGGCTTACATACTGGCACACGGCAAAGTAATATGCGAAGGCACACCTGAAGAGATAGTAGCCGATCCTACCGTCAGGAAAATATTCCTCGGGGAAGACTTTAAACTTGATTAGGGACAGTCAAGTATTATTGCCCTTCCTGTGTATCTATTTGGAAACTGTATGCCGGGAATTTCCTTAAAAGTCTCCAGCACCACAGTATTTCCGCCTATCTCAACAGCCTTATTCCTTGCCATTATTTCAATTTCCTTATCAACCAGTTCATACAAACCTTCCTTAAGGGAAGGGGGTATTATTACCTCCTCCTTCAAAATTCTACAGCCTTCCTCCTTCGCCAGTTTAAAGGCAAACTCCTTTGCCGGGTCTGTAGCCTCGTAAACCTTAACCTTTTTTGCTTCAGGGAGGAGCTTAACGCTGATTTTCTTTTCTCCGCAGGAGGTATGTAAAAAGCCTATAAATAAAAGGAAAAACAGGGTGTATGCCTGCCAAAGCCTGCCGTACATAATTTATCCTCCTATACTTGCTATTTAGAAAATACCTTATTATAATTTATACTGGAATTAGGTAATACGAATATGCAAAATTTATAATATAAATATGATCAAATTCATAGCGGTAGCCTAAAGCAACCGTTTAAACTAAGTTTAGTTATAACACGAATAAGAAAAATTTAAAACAGAGACGTTAAAAAAATCCAATAAAAGGAGGGTTCGCTATGGATCGTTTTCAGAAAATTCTTCAGGCACTTATCAACAACACAGGTGCAGACGGAGCTATTCTGATCAGCCCTGATGGTCTGGCAATTTCGTCCACGTTCAAGGGTGATCAGGACGAAGACAGGGTAGCGGCTATGGGTGCGGCTATACTGTCGTTAGGTGAAAGGGTTACCACCGAACTTAACAAAGGAGAACTGGATCAGCTGTATGTTAAGGGGTCAGAGGGCTACGTCCTGTTTACTGGCGTCGGCAACATGGCTGTTCTGGGAGTTACAACGTCAGGAGACGTTAAGTTAGGACTACTACTTATGGAGGTGAACAGGGCTGTAGAAAAACTTAAGGAGGTGATGTAGAATGGCACAAAATAACGAATTAATGGAGGCATTTAAAATGATTTCAGGATTAAACGAAGAAACTTACAAAGTAATTGCAGAAAACAAGGACAAGCTGATCACTTGGAAAAACGATCTGCTTGAAGCGTTCAAAAAGGAAGTGGCTTCCCATTCCGGTGAGATGGACAGCGACGACAAAAAGGAAGCAAAAAATCTGGAAACAACACTGGTTGACTGGTACGAGGACATAATATCCGGAGACACCGGTGAAGACTTCTGGGATAGGCAGTGGAAGGTAGGGCTGAAGTATCTTGCTGACGGCGTTGACCTTAACATGCTTGTTGCTATGATGAGCTTTCTCCAAAAGAAATTTGCGGAAAAAGCTTTCCAAGAGTATCCACCGGAAGAGGCACTGAAAATCTTCCTCGCATTCAAAACCATAACTGACGCAATACTTGCCACAGTTGTTGAAGGACACCTTGACCTTTACATCAACGCAATAGAAAAGATGTCAGGCATCAAAAAACCAGTAATAGAAAGAATGGCATCTTTAGAATGTAAAAAAATATTAGAGCAGGGCGGCTAACCGGGAAATGGGGGGAATAGGTTCAAACCTGTTCCCCTTTAAAAATCAACCATCACCACCACACACTTCCTCCTCCACCAATTTTTCCCTATAATTATCCTTAAAATCCTTTTACAGGTTTAAAAATGAAAAAAATAGAATTTTCAGTTAAAACAATAACACCAACTCTAATGGGAGGCGGATTTAGTCAGAACGACGGTATCCGTCC
>JAADDT010000098.1 GCA_013153765.1 Aquificota bacterium | reverse complement strand
CCTTTCCCTTACGAAAAGTCCGTCCAGCATCACTTACCCTAAAACGGTCTTACCACAGCCATTATTACTATTATTATCATCAGAACCGTCGGCACTTCGTTGTAAATCCTGAAAAACTTACCTGACTTTGTACATTCGTCCCTTTCAAGCTTCCTCCTGATAACCGCAAGGTGTATGTAGTACGCAATAAGCAGAACTGCCGCCGTAAGCTTAAGGTGTATCCAACCACCTGTCTTGAAAATCTCCGGATTAAGCCAGATCATCAAAAGACCTGTTATCACCGTACCCCAGAAGGCTGGAATGCCTATGAACTTGTGGAGCTTGTACTCCATAACCTTGATTACAGAGACGAACTCCTTCTTATCCCTGTTTTCCGCGTGGTAAACGAACAGACGCGGAAGGTAAAACAGAACCGCCATCCACGATATAACCGATATAAGGTGGAAGGCTTTTATCCAAAGGTACATACCTGTCCTCCGTCCATTTTAGGTAAATATTTTACAGTAAAAACCGTGCCTGTGGCTTTTAAGGTGATTTTTACCATAAAAGTTTTCCCTGCGGAGGCTTAAGCTGTCTGTATGGAGTACATACTTACCGGAGTGGTGCTTTTAATAAGCGTTTTTTACCTTTACAGAAGGTTTAAAGATTACGGAAGGAAGGGACAGTGTGCTTCCTGTCCCTTTTACGGAAGTTGTGATTTTAAAGATAGGTTTTAGCAGGAGAAGGAGTTTCCACAACCGCAGGAGTTTGCGGCGTTTGGATTTTTAATGGTAAACCCGCCTCCCATAAAGTCCTGAACGTAGTCCAGAACGGCTCCGCCTATGTAAGGTGCGGAAAACTCGTCTATGGCTATTTTTACCCCGTTTTCCAGCTCAATTACCTTATCGTTTTCCTCAATAGCTTCGTCAAAACCCATAGCGTACTGGAAGCCTGAACAACCGCCGGGAACGACCCTTATCCTTAAGATGGGATTTTCTATTCCCTGCTCGTCAGCTATCCTCTTGATTTCTTCCGCCGCTGTTTCGGACACGGTAAAGTTAATTGCAGACTGCATCTTCTACCTCCGTTTTTTATTCCTTTACAGGATAGCCTACACAGGCTACCCTGATTATGATTGTAATCAGAAAGACATCAGGTAAAAAAACTGTGGAAAGGTTATAAAGTCCGACACGCTCAGCTCGTTTTCAAGAACCTTCCTGAACAGGTTATCCTGCTTTTTTATCTTTATCACAACAGCCGGCTTGCCTTCAAGACCTGCCAGCTTTTTTGCTTCCTTCACCGCGTCCTGTATGTTCCCAAGCTTGTCAACAAGCTTTATCTCCTTAGCCTGCCTTCCGGAAAATATCCTGCCGTCAGCGTACTTTTTTAGCGTTTCCATATCAACAGGTCTGTATTTGACTATGTCCTCCAAGAACTGGTTGTAAACGTCCTTTATGGTCTCCTCCAGTATCTTTTTCTGCTCTGGCGTAAGCTCGTTGTTTGGATACAGTATGTCTTTGTTCTGACCACTTTTTATGTTTTCCACCTTTATGCCTAACTTCTTCAACACCTGTGCCACGCTTACGTGCTGTATTATCACCCCTATTGAACCTGTTATCGTTCCCGGATTTGCGTATATAACATTGGCAGGCACGCTTATGTAGTATCCGCCTGAGGCGGCAACGTTCCCCATAGACACGACAACCGGTTTTTCCTTACGGAGTTTTTCCACCGCGTTGTAAATCTCCTGTGCCGCCCCAACAGCTCCTCCCGGACTGTCAACGGCAATAACGACAGCTTTTATGGACTTATCAAGCTGGGCTTTCTCTATCCTTGCCACCGTGTCCATGTATTGGGATATGACGCCTGTTATCGGTATTACGGCTATTTTAGGCGTGGAACGGTACGAAAAATAACCTATCAGGTAGATAATAACAAGCAGAACTACAACAGCCAGACCGATTTTTTTCTTCATCTTTCATACCGCCTGTGGAAGAGGTATAAATTTAAGTTGTGGTATCTTCCTTATTTTTATCCTGTTTGAAAGCAGGTGTCCTATATAACCGCTTTTCTGGTTCAGCTCCTCAGCCAGCCTTTCCTGATCCTTAAGGGCAGTAAAGTAAACATCGGACTTGCTCAAATCCTTTGCAGTGTCCACCTTCACGACGGTTATCATGTTGTCCTGAAGTGGCAGGTCGTAGATAAAAATCTCACTTAAAGCTCTTTTTATCGCCTCGTTTACCTTTTCCGATTTATGGCTTTTCTTCATCAAAAAATCTCCCTGTGGACGTTAATGTGCAGGTCTGGGAAGGTGGCTTCAACGAAGTTTATGACGCTCTGGATAACCTTTTCAGCCTGCTTCCTGTCCGGAGCTACCGTAACCACAGCAACCTGTGCAGACTGCCAGACGTCCTGACTGCCAACTTCAGACACGGAAACGTTAAATCTGGACTTTAGCTTTTCCTTCAGCGACCTTACAACCATTCTCTTTTCCTTCAGCGAACCTGCGTGTGGAATGTAAAAATCAAACAGCACGCTACCTATTATCATTTCACCTGCTTACCGTAATGTTTTCGTTTTATTATACACCTGTTAGAGCTGGTCTGTCTCAAGCTTTTCAATGATCAGTTTCAGGCTCATTCTCATCCTTTCAAAGGATTCCTGCAACTGCCCTATCTCGTCCTCCCTCTCAACGGGAAGCTCCTCGTCAATCTCACCCATAGATATCCTTTCCATCCTCTCAGCAATCTGGTTCAGCGGGTCTATTATCTCCTTCTTAAGCAGGACATAGGTAAGGACTATCGGTATCAGGGCTATCTGGAAGGTTAAAAATCCGAGGAAAAGGGCAAAAGTAAACGGATGCTCCTTTGCGTAGCTCAGCATACTTTCAAAAAAGTGGTAAGTACCTTCGGTGGCAAAGATGATGTAAAAAATTACCATAGCCAGTATGGAAGCTACCACCGCACCGGACAGCGTGATAAAAAGGATTTTATTGATGATTGACTTACGAAGAAAGTTTCCACTGCTCATCACAACCCCCGCTGAAAAAAATTTATTTATCCAGATGGATAATTTCTTTACAGGCTTTGTCCTTGCTGAAAAGAAGGTTTATTTTTTCCTTTTCCCCTTTGGAGTTTTCGTACTCAACCTCAAAGTAGCCGTTTTTTATGTCTATCTGGAGTATCTCCTTAACGTCAAACTTCCTTTCAAGTATGGTTTTTGCTTCTACAGGCGTAAGGCTGTGGCAGGCTCCACAGTCCCCTATACAGCCGAGTATCTGCTGTTCGGACTGGCTACCTTCCAGATTTAAGGGAAGGTCGGCTCCCTGCCCCGTGTGGTTTGCAGGGAAACCTACCGCAAAGGTGGAAACTATTAGAAAAGCAGTAAAAAGGAGCTTTTTCATACCGTCTTCCAGTTTTTTTTCTAATTATATACATAATCGGCATAAATTACCAAAACGGTACGAATTTTTTAAGCTTCAGGCGTCCTTAAAAGGATTATGTGTTTTGTCCCGTCTGCCTGAATAACTTCCACCGCCTTCAGACCGTCCACGTCCTCGTCAACGAAAATCTCAACCGGCTTGTGTATCAGGTGGTCGTGCCTTTCCGCCGCAACCTCAAACTCGTCGTCCTTAGGGTCGTAAGCCAGACCGATAAGCGGTTGCCACCACGTCTCTATCTGGTCCCCAATCTCCTCGTTAACGATTTCTATCTGGACTTCCTTCGGCGGGATAAGACCTTCCCTGTACTTCTTGTCAAACTCGTTAAAGTAGTCTTCCCACTCTGACTTTTCCAGCTTCCTTACAGCCATTTTGTCCCTCCTTGTGTTTTTCCTTCCTTTTCTTAATTTGTGTATGCACTACAATAATATTATTCCACAAAAATCATTTACAAGGGCAAAAAATGAGAATAAAAAGGCTACCTGAACAGGTAATAAACAGAATTGCGGCAGGTGAGGTTGTTGAAAGACCTGCAAGCGTTTTGAAGGAGCTTGTTGAAAACTCCCTTGATGCACAGGCAACACAGATACAGGTAAAGGTTGAAAAAGGAGGGAAAAGGCTTGTTGAGGTCAGGGACAACGGCATCGGAATACACCCTGACGACGTTATGGAAGCGGTAGGCAGGTTTTCAACCTCAAAGATAAACAGTTTTGACGACCTTTACGCCATAAACACTTACGGCTTTAGAGGAGAAGCACTGTCCAGCATATCCTCCGTTTCCCGCTTCAGCCTCATAACCAGACAGGAAGGATTACCGCTGGGAAGGGAGCTTTTGGTGGAAGGCGGCGTGTTCAGGCACCTTTCGGACACGGGAGCACCGACAGGCACCACCGTAAGAGTTAAAGACCTTTTTTTTAACCTGCCTGTAAGGGAAAGGTTTTTAAAGTCCGAAAGGACGGAACTGAACCACATAATTGATACTTTTACCAAATATGCGGTTTACCACCACGACAAACACTTCAGCCTTACGGTTGACGGAAAAACGGTTTACAGCCTTCCGCCTGCTGACGTTGAAGAAAGGATAAGGCAGGTTTTTCCGAAGGCTAAAGAGCTGGTGCGGATACGGGAGGAAAACGGCACAGGCAAGGTTGAGGGCTTTTTTTCTCCAGACTACCAGCCTTCAAAGGGCTACATATACATAAACGGCAGACCTGTAAAAAACAGCCTGCTTAAAAGAATAATAACCTCCAAGCTGGGAAAAAGCTTTTTCGTCCTGTTTTTGGAACTGCCTCCCTATCAGGTTGACTTTAACGTCCACCCTTCAAAAACGGAGGTAAAGTTCCGCAGGGAAGAGCCAGTTTACCGTCTCGTTAAGGAAGCACTTGAAAAGCCGGTTTCCCCCAGCATCTACATATCACAGCCAGACCGTAAGTACGGCGGTAAGTTTGAGGTTATCGGTCAGATAGACAACACCTTCCTTGTGGTTCACCTGAACGGTGAGGTTTACTTCGTTGACCAACACGTGGCGGAGGAAAGGATAAACTACGAACTGCTGAAAAGGAAGTACAGGAAAGGTGAAATACCTGTGGAAAAAATAAACCCTGTAAACATACCCCTTGACGGGAAGCAGATGGAAAGGCTTGAGGAACTGGGAGAACTGCTTGAAAAGGCTGGCTTTAGATACGAAAAGACCGACGGCGGTGTTAAAGTTTTTGGAGTGGCATCTTACGGAAAAAACAGTAATTTAAAAGATATATTCCTGTCCATACTGAACAGCGAGTACCCTGAAATGGAAGTGGAAAACCTGCTGGGAGAGTTTGCCTGCAAACTGTCCGTTGAAGCCGGAGAACTGCTTGAGGACGAGGAGGCTAAAAACATACTCAGGCTTTGGCTTGAGACGGACAACCCTAACCTCTGTCCCCACGGAAGACCGATATACTATAAAATCCCTTTAGAACAGATTAAGAAAAAGGTAGGAAGGAAATGAAGCAACAGACAGTCCAGAAGGAAGAAAAAGAAAAAAACAAAATACTCCAGAACTACTTTGAAAAAAAACAGGAAATTATTGAGGACCACAGGGCAGGTGCGAGAGGTCTTGACACGGTAAGGGCGTTGTCCGACCTTACGGACGAAACGATAAAAAAGCTTGCACAGATTTCCTTTCCTGACATGGACAGGATAAGCATAGTCGTCCTTGGAGGATACGGCAGGAGGGAGCTGTGCTTCAAATCGGACATAGACCTTTCGCTGGTTTTTGACACGGAGGATTTTGAAAGCCTGAAGGAAGGTATAGAAAAGTTTTACTACGCCTTACTTGACCTGAAGGTTGACATAGGCTTTTCCCCAAGGGACATAAAAACCTTCCTTGAGCTGTCAAAGGAAGACCTTACGGTAGCCACATCACTGCTTCAGGGCAGGTTCTTAATAGGCAACAGGGAGATTTACGACAACCTGATAAAAAGGTTTAAAAGGCTGATAAGGAGGAAAAGGCAGGCTTACATAAACGCCACACTGCGGGCAAGGAAGATGAGATACCAGCGGACAGGTTCAACCATCTACATGATGGAACCCCACATAAAGGAAGGTGAAGGCGGATTAAGGGACTTCCACGAGGTTTTCTGGATAGCCAGAGTGCTGGACGACGTGCCTAACTACAGGTATTTCGTGGAAAAAAACATCATCCTTGAGGAGGAGTACGAGGAGCTTTTAAGGGCTTACAACTTCCTTTTAAGGATAAGGAACGAGATGCACCTTACCTGCAACAAGAGGTGTGATGTGCTGGTCAGACCACTTCAGGAGGAGGTGGCAAAAAAGTTAGGCTACATAGAAGCTCCCTACGACGAGGAAAGGCTGAGAGAAAGCGTTGAAAAGATGATGAGGCTGTACTACCTGTACGCCAAATCCATAAACACCATAACCAGACGGATACTGAAAGCCTTGACGGAAGAGGACGAGCTGGAAATATTTGAGCCGATAGATGCGGTATTTTCAAAAAACTCCGTTGAGATAGACGTTTTCAACAGGGAAAAGTTTGAAAAGGACTTTAGGAACGTGCTTAAAGCCTTCCTTTACTACAAGGAGTACAGTCTGGACTTTTCCTCCGAGCTTGAATTCCTGATCAGAAAACACGAGGAAAAGCTGAGGGAAAACAGGGAAGACCCGGAAATAAGGAAGATGATGCAAAAGCTGTTTTCCGATCCTAACAATCTGGCAAGAACATTAAGGAAAATGCAGGACTTTTACGTGCTTGACGACCTGATACCGGAGTTCGGCTACCAGAGATGCCACTTCCAGTACGACGCATACCACAAATACACCACCGACGCCCACGCCATAAAAGCAGTAGAGGAGCTTGAAAGCCTGAAAAAGATAGACCACCCCCACCGTAAAATGATGTACGAGCTTTTTAAGGAAATAGACAGAGTTGACCTGCTTACCTGGGCGGTTTTCCTCCACGACATAGGGAAGGGACACAAAACAGACCACTGCATACTGGGAGAAAAGATGGCAAAGGAGATAATGCTAAGGTTCGGATACTCAAAGAGGGATGCGGAGATAGTTGCCTTTCTGGTAAGACACCACCTTGACATGGCAAAAATATCCCAGCGGAGGAACATGAACGAGCCGAAAGTGATAAACGACTTTGCAAAAACCATAAAAAACAAAGAGCTACTTAAAATGCTTACCGTCCTTACTTGGTGCGACGCAAACGCGGTAGGTCCAAACGTGTGGAACGACTGGAAAAATACCCTCCTCTGGGAGCTGTACGACAAAACCATAAAGGTTCTTGACGAGAAGGTATCCTACGAGGAACTGCACAAAAGGAGGCTTGAGGAGAAAAAGGAAAAACTCAGGGCAATACTGGAGGTTGAGCTTGGCAGGGAAAGGGCAGAGTTCCACATGGGCAGGTTTTCCGATTACTACGTAATGTCAACAGCACTTGACGACATGGTAAGGCACATAAAACTGGAAGAACAGCTGTTCAAAACGGGAAAACCCCAGTTTTATTTTGAAAAGAAATACGGCATAGGCTTTTCCGAGCTTCTCATGGTTATAGACAGTAAAAAAGTAAAAAACCCCCTGCTGGTCATAACAGGCATCATCTCCTACATGGGAATAAACATACTGTCAGTTTACAGCTACATGAGGAAAGACGGGATAATAGTTATAGACCTGCAGATATCCACCTCATCACTGGAGGTTGTTGAAGACAAAAAGTTCCACCAGTTTAAAGAGCTGTTTAACAAATACCTTAAAGGTGAGATATCCTTAGACGAGCTGGCAAAGAAAAGGAACGCCACCTTCAAAGCTTCCGTAGTCCCACCGCCAACATTCGTCAAGGTGGACAACGAGATGTCTGAAGTCTACACCATATTTGACATATCGGGAGAGGACAGAGTTGGACTGCTTTTTGACATATTCAGAGTTTTTGCCAGATTTGACCTGTACGTCCACATAGTAAAGGTGGTAACGCAGGGAGAGAGGATAAGGGACGCCTTTTACGTCAGGACGAAGGACAAGAAAAAAATAACCGACGAAAGGCTGATAAACCAGATAAAAGAGGAGCTTTTGAAGGTAATAAAAAGCTAAAATATGAGTTTGGTTTTAGCATATTTTATATGCAAACTTATTGCATTTTTTTAGGAACGGGAATATAATATTTAACTAAATAAAAACCATTAAAAGGAGGTAAAGCAGGATGGCTAAAATCAAACCACTCTACGATAGAGTTGTGATCAAACCTGCTGAAGAAGGAGAAGAAAGGACACCGTCCGGCATAATAATACCGGACACTGCACAGGAAAAGCCTTCCGAAGGTGAAGTGATAGCGGTAGGCGAGGGAAGACTGCTTGAAAACGGCGAAATCAAACCGCTTAAGGTAAAAGTTGGAGACAGGGTTATCTACAGCAAGTACGCCGGCAACGAGTTCGTTGTTGACGGTGAAGACCTTATCGTCTTAAGGGAAGACGACATACTTGCCGTTATTGAACAATAAAAAAAATAAAGGAGGTGGAAATAAATGGCAGGAAAAATGATTATCTACGGTGAAGAAGCAAGGGCTAAGCTGAAATCCGGTGTTGATAAACTGGCTAACGCAGTAAAAGTAACACTGGGACCAAGGGGAAGGGAAGTTATCCTTGAGAAAAAATGGGGCTCACCTACCGTAACCAAAGACGGTGTTTCCGTTGCTAAAGAGATAGAACTTCCAGACCCGCTGGAAAACATGGCGGCACAGCTTGTTAAGGAAGTTGCTTCCAAAACTGCCGACGTGGCAGGGGACGGAACAACAACAGCAACAATCCTTACACAGGCAATATACAGCGAAGGACTGAAGGCAATAGCTTCCGGAGCCAATCCGGTTTACGTAAAAAGAGGAATTGACGAGGCTGTAAAGGCTATCGTCAACAAGCTGAAAGAAATGTCCAAAGAGGTAAGCGGAAGAACCGAGATTGAACAGGTAGCTACCATCTCCGCAAACAACGATCCTGAAATCGGAAAGATAATAGCGGACGCTATGGAAAAGGTCGGAAAGGACGGCGTTATCACCGTTGAGGAAGCTAAAGGTGCAGAAACGGTCCTTGAAACAACGGAAGGTATGCAGTTTGACAGAGGATACCTTTCTCCTTACTTTGTGACAAACCCTGAAAAGATGGAAGCGGTACTTGAAAATCCTTTCATACTGATTTACGAGAAGAAAATATCCAACATAAGGGAACTTCTGCCACTGCTTGAAAAGGTGGTTCAGACAAACAGACCTCTCCTCATAATAGCTGAGGACGTTGAAGGTGAAGCACTTGCAACACTGGTTGTAAACAACCTGAAAGGCGTACTGAGAGTTTGTGCCGTTAAAGCTCCCGGATTTGGAGAAAGGAGAAAGGCTATGCTTCAGGACATAGCCATACTGACAGGTGGAGAGGCTATAACTGAAGACCTCGGTATAAAACTGGAAAACGTTGACCTTGAAATGCTCGGTCAGGCTGACAAGGTTGTTGTTGACAAGGACACCACAACCATAGTCGGCGGAAAGGGAGACCCTGAAAAGATAAAGGCAAGGATTGAGCAGATAAAGGCA
>JAADDT010000054.1 GCA_013153765.1 Aquificota bacterium | reverse complement strand
CCCCTTGAAAAGTTCCTGCAGGTATAACAATCACATTCACTATCAACCGGCTCGTCCGAAAACCTGTATCTGGCGGCTTTTATGTTTATTTTACCGAAAGTGGTAAACAGCGTGCCGTTCCTTGCGTTCCTTGTAGGCATAACGCAGTCAAACATATCAACGCCCCTTTCAACGCTTTCTATTATGTTTTCCGGCGTTCCCACGCCCATAAGGTATCTTGGCTTTGTTTCCGGCAGTAAGGGAACTACCGTTTCCGTCATCTCGTACATCAATTCTGCAGGCTCCCCGACCGACAGACCTCCGATGGCGTACCCGTCCATATCCATATCTACCGTCCTGACCGCACTTTCCCTCCGCAGGTCAGGATAGACCGAACCCTGTATTATGCCGAACAACGCCTGCCACCGGTTTTTTTTAGCTTTTTTTGACCTTTCCAGCCACCTTAAGGTTTTTTCAACCGCATCAACGGCTGTGGTGTGGCTTACAGGATAGGGAGGACACACGTCAAGTGGCATCATTATATCACTGCCGATTATTTCCTGAATGTGTATTACCAGCTCCGGCGTGAAAAAGTGCCACGAGCCGTCAAGATGGGACTTGAACTTTACCCCCTCTTCAGTAAGTATTACTTCCGCCTTGTGTTTACCTTCCTTTTTCCTTTCCCTTGCAAGGGAAAAGACCTGAAAGCCTCCGCTGTCAGTAAGTATAGGCAACTGCCAGTTCATAAACCGGTGGAGACCGCCGAAGTACTCAAGCACCTCTATTCCCGGACGGAGGTATAGGTGGTAAGTGTTCCCCAGTATTATCTGCGGTTTTGTTGAAAGGAGCTGGTCTTTCGTAATCGCCTTTACCGTCCCCTGCGTGCCTACAGGCATAAATACAGGAGTTCTTATCTCCCCGTGTGCCGTTTTTAATATCCCAGTCCTTGCGTTTCCGTCAGTGTTCAAAAGCCTGAAGCTAAACAGTTAATAAACCTCCCTTATAGGTTAATAACTTTCCGTTGACAAAAAGAAAATAGTAAGTTAGGCTAATATAACAGGTATATAAATAATAATACCAGATAAAAATTACAATTGGGGGCGTCGGAGATGGTGCTTATAGAATGGAACAAGGAGCTTGAGCTGGGAATACCGGAAATAGACAAACAGCACAAGCAACTTGTTGACATGCTTAACGAGTTTTATACGGAGCTGGAGGAGGGACACAGGCAGGAAGCAATAGAACACTTCTTGAAAAACCTTGAGGATTACCTCCACTACCACCTTGACTACGAAGAGAAGTTCATGGAAGAAAAAGGCTTTCCCGAAACGGAAGACCACAAAAGGATACACAAGCTTTTCAAGGAGCTTTACGCAGAAGAAAAACAGCGGTACTTACAGGGAGACCCTAAAGCTTTAAGGGAGCTGGTGGCGTTTGCCTTTTCGTGGCTTTTTTCCCACATAATGAAGGCTGACAAAAAGTACGCCGAGTACATGAGGGAAAAAGGTCTTATATAACGCCCTTTTCCTCCAGAAGTCCAATCAGGCTTTCCGTATTCCCAACCTCCTCCTGACTTCCCGTTTCCATATCTTTCAGCTCAAGCCTGTCCGATACGAAAACGACGAACTTACTGCCCATTTTACCTGCCGTCTTCATACGGGATTTCAGACTGCCCTCCTTCAGTATCAGTTCAGTCCTGACGCCTTTAGACCTTAAATCCCGTGCCGTCCCAAGTGCCTTCAGGTTGTAGTCTTCCTTAACCGGAATAACGGATACCAGCGGTTTTTCTTCAGGCAGTTTTTCAACAAGGAGCATAAGCCTTTCCACACCTGCCGCAAAGCCCAGTGCCGGCGTGTCCGGACCGCCTAACTCCTTAACCAGATTGTCGTATCTCCCGCCGGCGGCTACCGTTCCCTGTGCCCCGATTTTATCCGAAACAAACTCAAAAACCGTGTCCGTGTAGTAATCAAGCCCCCTTACCAGCGACGGATTTACCGTGTAATCAACGCCAAGTGCGTCAAGGTATTCCTTTACCTTTTCAAACCTTTCCTTACTTTCCTCTGAGAGGAACTGGGAAAGGAGAGGAGCATTTCCTACCGCTTCCTTACAACCTTCAACCTTACAGTCCAAAACCCGTAAAGGATTTCTCTCCAGCCTTCTTTTACAGTCCTCACACAGCTGTTCTTCCCTGTCTTTCAGGTATTCCTTCAGTTTTTCAGTGTACCTTTTCCTGCTTTCAAAATCCCCCAGCGTGTTTATCTCAAGCCTTGCCTCTATGTTGAGCCTGTCCAGAATTTCCCTTACCATCTTTATAAGCTCCGCATCTGCAAGCGGACTGCTTACGCCGAATATTTCCGCCCCAATCTGGTGGAACTGTCTGTACCTGCCTGCCTGCGGTCTTTCGTACCTGAACATAGCCCCTTCGTAAAAAAGCTTCTGGTATCCCCCCTTTGCGTAAAGACCGTTTTCTATGTAAGCCCTTACAACAGACGCAGTCCCTTCCGGTCTTAAAGCCAGCTTCCTACCGCCCCTGTCCTCAAAAACGTACATCTCCTTCTGGACAATGTCCGTCTCCTCACCTACCGACCTTTCAAACAGGGAAACCTCCTCAACAAAAGGGAGTATTATCTCCTGAAAGTTGTACCTGCCGAAAATGTCCCTTGCAGTGTCAACGACAAACCTGTACTTTTCCGCTTCCCTGCCGTAAATGTCCTGAAAACCCCTTACCTTCTTTATCTGGGACAAAGCAAACCCTCCTGATTGTGGACTACTTTAATTATAAACCAATTGCCTTCTTCACTTTCTCATAACAGGAGGGACAGAACAGGTAGCTTTTCCTGTCAGTATCCAGTATTGAGTTTGAAAAATGCATAACACATTCGGGATTTGGACAGTGTCCCAGACCGAGCGTGTGTCCTATCTCGTGTACCGCCTCCTTCAAAACCCTTTCCTGAAAAAGATTTTCGTCTTCAGGCAGACCGTAAAAGCTGTTGTGTAGCCTGTAAGTGGATATTACGGCGGTTCTGGTTTTTGGAGAGGCAACGCCGAAAACGAAGTTAAGCCCCGGCTCGTACAGGTCTTGGGAAACGATACCCAGCACGATGTTGTCCCCCTGCTGTAAGGGAAGGAGATAGGTAAGGAAAAAACTGGCAAGGTACTGCTTTCTGACAGGATCAAACCCTTCAGGCGGCAGTGGAACAGGTCGTTCCCACAGGACAGGGAGGGAAAAAATTTCCTGTAGCTTTTCCGTGAGGAAAGCCCTGTCAACCCTGTCTTCGGGAAGGAAAGGCTGGATTAAAATGGATTTAAAGTTCAACGCAATCTCCTTATACGAAAATATAATTGGATATAAAAATTTTAAAAAATCTTTGATTTTTGTCAAAAAACCTTTTAAAATAACTCAAACTGCGTTTGGATAGAGGTGGGAAGATGGAAACATTCAAGTTAAAAGTATTCAGGTACGACCCAACAAAAGACAGTGAACCTTACTACCAGACTTACGAACTGCCCGTTGAAAAGGGAATGACCGTGCTTGCGGCACTTTTCAAGGCAAAGGAGGAGCAGGACCCGACCATCTCGTTCAGGTACAACTGCCGTGCCGCAATATGTGGTTCTTGTGCGGTAAGGATCAACGGACACGCCACCCTCGCCTGTAAGGTTCAGATCACCCATCTACTCCAGAAGTACGACACGGACACGATCACCATTGACCCTATCGGAAACGTAAAACCGCTGAAAGACCTGATCTACGATATGGACTGGCTTATTGACAAGCTGAAGAAGGTAAAGCCGTGGTTCATACCGAAAGAACCGCCCCCTCCTGACGGGAAGGAGTACAGGCAGGACCCTTACGACCACCACAGGATAGACTTTGCCTCTGACTGT
This sequence comes from Aquificota bacterium, assembly GCA_013153765.1. Taxonomy (GTDB): domain Bacteria; phylum Aquificota; class Aquificia; order Aquificales; family Hydrogenothermaceae; genus Persephonella_A. The sequence goes on along the minus strand of JAADDT010000054.1, from coordinate 5,854 downwards.
ATCCTGTGTGCTTCCTGTATGTCTGACTGTAATGCCCTGAAGGCAAACAAGGACTTTTTAGGTCCTATGGTTCACTCAAAGGCTTACAGGTTCATAGCGGACACGAGGGACGGTGAGAAGGAAGGTAGGTTTGAAGCAATACTTGAAGACCTTAACCTTGAGTGGTGCGTAAGGTGTGTGGAATGCACTACCAGATGTCCAAAAGAAGTCCAGCCTTACGAAAACATTATAAGATTGAGGATTATGGCGGCGGAACACGGATACAAAACCCCGGGAGAGATACACGCCGAAATATTTGAAAGGGACATTTACAACAGAGGACTTCTTAACGAGATGCTACTTCCTATGAGGCAGGAAGGTATTCTGGGAGCAATAAAGAGAGCCCCGTTCGGCATAAAGATGATGCTTAAAGGGAAGGTAAACTACGCTGACTTCTTCGGCGGGCATAAGGTCAAAAGGATAGAAGAGGTCAGAAAGATATACGAAGTGGCAAAACAGAAGGAAAAAGAGGTTAAAATCAGAATACCCCAAATAATGGGCGTAATATACGAAGACAAAAGAAGAACAAGAAAAAGACCTAACTACGCAGAAACCGGAGGTAATGAGTAATGGGATTAAGATACGCATTTTATACAGGCTGTTCGGCAAAAGGCGTTGCCCCTGAGCTTTACAACTCCACAAAACTGGTGGCGGAAAAACTGGGAATGGAACTAATTGAGCTTGAGGCGGCTACCTGTTGCGGAGCAGGTGCGGTGCAGGAAAAGGACGAATTTTTAGCCCTTACCATAAATGCAAGGAACCTTGCTTTAGCTGAAGAGGTTGATGCTGACCTGCTTACCATATGCAACACCTGTACGATGATGCTGAGGGAAACCAAGTTTAAGCTGGACAACGACCCTGAGCTGAAGGAAGCGGTTAACGAGGTGCTGAAGGAGGCAGGTCTTGAGTACAAAGGCACTTCAGAAATAACACACTTCCTATGGGAAGTGATAGACGGCGTCGGTATTGACAACCTGAAGGCAATGGTCGTAAGACCCCTTGAGGAATTTAACATAGCCCCGTTTTACGGCTGTCACATAATAAGACCCCCTTACCTGATAGGATACGAAGACCCGGACAACCCTAAATCCCTTGAAATGGTCATAGAAGCCGTTGGCGGTAAACCGGTTGACCACGAGGCAAAACTCGCCTGCTGTGGCTTCCATTCCTTCTGGTCTGCTGAAGACAAGGTTACCCTAAAGCTTACCGCAATGGACGCCCAGTCTGCAAAAAAGGAGCAGGCTGACTTTATGGTAACCCCCTGTCCACTCTGCCACACCCAGCTTGACGCAATGCAGGAAGAGGCTGAACAAAAAATCGGCGTAAAACTGGGAATTCCCATACTCCACCTGCCACAGATGATAGGTCTGGCGTTAGGATTCAAACCTAAAGAGCTGGGACTGGACAAACACGTTATTTCCACAGAGGAAATAATCCGGAAAGTGGCTTAAAACCAGCTTTTGCCAGTTTTTATGATTTAGATTATACAAAATATTAGCCGACCTATATAAAAATATTTGCATTAATATACAATTTTAATATACAATATTCTAATATATAAAAATTTCAGGATAAGGTGGTGAGTGCTATGGGTGAAGAAATCGTGGTAGATGAGAAGGAAAAGTGGAAGGATGAGGAGTTTTTGGAGGAAAACGCAGAACTCCTTAAGGCTTTAGCCCATCCGAACAGGCTAAAGATCATAGGTTTTTTAAGCTCAGGCAAGAAGTGTGTGAAACACATCTGGGAGGCCCTTGACCTGCCCCAGCCCAACGTCTCACAGCACTTGTCAGTTTTGAGAAATAAAGGTATATTAGGTTATAAGAGACAGGGCTCTATTGTTTGTTATTACATCAAAAACAAGAAGGCACTTGAAATTTATAAGCTACTACTTAAGGAGGATTAAAATATGGCTGGTAAAGTTTGCATCGTTAACGAGTCCAACTGGGAACAGGAAGTATTAAACTCCGATGTTCCTGTATTGGTTGACTTCTGGGCACCTTGGTGTGGTCCTTGTAGGTTAATCGCACCTGTAATAGAAGAGCTTGCTGAAGAGCTTGAAGGTAAGGCAAAAATATGCAAGCTCAACACGGACGAAAACCCTAACATCGCCATGAGATACGGCATCAGGGCTATCCCTACAATAATGGTATTCAAAAACGGACAGGTTGTTGACACCAAAGTCGGTGTACAGCCTAAAGAAGTCCTGAAAAGCCTGCTTGTTTAAGGTAGTTAGTTGAGTGTAGAAATACACCCTACCGCCATAGTTTCAAAAAACGCACAGCTTGGGACCAACGTGAAGGTTGGTCCCTTTTCTATCATTGAAGACAACGTCTCCATCGGAGACAACACGGAAATCTCATCAAACGTCAGAATAAAACAGTTCACCTCCATAGGAGAAAACTGCACAATCTCGGAAGGTGTGGTTTTAGGCGGAATACCACAGCATTTAGGATTTAAGGGAGAGGAAACTTACGTAAAGATAGGCAACAACGTTGTAATAAGGGAATACGCCACAATCCACAGAGGGACAGCTTTTGACGACGGTATTACACAGGTCGGCGATAACTCTTACATAATGGCTTACGTCCACATAGCCCACGACTGTAAAGTGGGACACGACACCATCCTTGCAAACGCCGTAACCCTTGCTGGACACGTCAAGGTAGGAAACTACGTTTTCATAGGCGGACTTACCCCCATACACCAGTTCTGCCGTATAGGTGATTACGCAATGGTAGGCGGTGCTTCAGCCGTTGACAAGGACATTCCCCCGTTTACCAGAGCCTCCAAAAACCACGCCCTACTTTACGGCATAAACATTGTAGGTCTAAAAAGGAGAGGCTTTACCACCGAGCAGATAAAACTGATAAAAGAGGCTTACCGGATAATATTCAGAAAATCCCCCACCATTGAAGAAGGGATAAAAGAAGTTATGGAAAAACTCCCCCAGACGCCGGAAATAAAAATGCTTATAGACTTCATAAAAACATCAAAAAGAGGAATAGCCCCTGAAGCATCAAAAAGGAAATGAGTAAAATAGGTCTGATAGCGGGAGCGGGAGAACTGCCCGTAGAATTTTCAAAAAACGCCGTAGCAGAAGGGAAAGACCTTCAGGTTTACGGCATCAAGGGAATTACAGACAAAAAAATCCAGCAGATAGCACCTACCGTATGGTTCAATCTGGGAGAGGCTGAAAAACTGATAAACCGTATGAAACAGGACGGCATAAAGCAGGTCGTAATGCTGGGAAAGATAGAGCACTTCCACGTTATCCGTTCAATCCACAGGTTTGACAAAAGAGCAAGGCGTTTCTTCAGCCAGCTTAAAGACAAGAGAGCAAAATCCATACTGGAAGCGGTCTTGAAGGAGCTGGAAACGGAAGGCTTCAAGCCGATAGACCCTACCCCATACCTGAAAAGTCTGCTTGCCCCTGAAGGACTGATAGCCGGCAGGGAGCCTGCGGAAAACCTGATGGAAGACGGCAGGTTCGGACTGGGAATAGCGAAAGAGGTGGCTGAGCTGGACATAGGTCAGACAGTCGTCGTGAAAGACGGGACGGTTGTTGCGGTGGAAGGTATGGAAGGGACTGACAGGTGTATATTGAGAGGCGGAGAGCTGGCAGGTGAAGGTAGCGTGGTCTGTAAGGTTGCAAGGAAAAACCAAGACATGAGGTACGACGTGCCGGTAATAGGAACAAAAACCCTAAAAAGTATGAAAAAAGCAAAGGCAAAACTGCTGGTGGTGGAAGCCGGCAAAACCTTCCTCCTTGAAAGACCGGAGGTTGAAAAACTGGCAGACAGGTACGGCATATCAATAATCGGGATAAAACTTTCCTAAATCCTTTATATTTTTCACATTTCTGCCGAGTTTATTAATATGGGAAAAAAATTGGAGCAGTCTTACTACGAGGAGATAGTCAGGTTTATAAAAAAAGCCACAGGCTACAACCTGTCCCTATCCCCAAAGGACAGGCAGTTAATACAAAAAATGGCGGAAAAGGAAATTCCGGTTGAGACTGTAAAAGAGTTAATAAAAAAAGAGCTTTCCCGCTATCCCCCAGACAAAAGGAAAAAGTTCAGGCTTTCAGCCATAGAGCCTGCCCTGAAAAAGCTGGCAAAACCAAGGACGGTGGAAAAAAGTCCCCAGACGGACAGCCTGCCTGACGAGTTCAGCGACGCATACCACCGCCTTGAAATGCTTAACCGTATCTGGAAAAGCCTGCCTGAAGAAGAAAAAAAAGAGATAATCCGGACTGCGGTAAAGCGTATGAAGGAAAGGTTTATACTCCAGAACATAAACCAGAAAAAGGTAATAAAATCAATAATCAGGGAAATTCTTACCGAAAGGTACAACATCTAATAACCATAGACTAAAGCCCCATTAACCGTTAGAATAAATAATAAATACAGCTTGAAGGTGGTGCGGTTTGCTGAAGATACTGATTATTCTGATACTGATGTCCTACTTCATATCGTCAATAGGTTTCTGGGTCTATCTTTTCACGAAAAAAGATGCGGGAAAAAAGTTCGGCTACAGCTTTTACGGTCTTGGATTTTTACTCCAGCTGATTTACATAGGCATAAAGGACTATCAGGCAAAAAGCTTTGCAATGGCAACGGAAAAGGAGTTGCCGTTCTTCCTTGCCTTTTCAATAGCGGTGGTGTTCCTTGGACTTTCGTTTAAATACAAAAAACAGCTTCGGGATTTTGGTTCACTTTTTGCCCCAATAAACGTGTTTCTGGTAGCCCTAACACTGCCCCACTACGGCGAAATAAAAACTGACTACCAGAACTTCTGGTTTTACGCCCACGTTATATTTTCAATGATGGCTTACGCCTTCATAATAGCGGGAGCTGTGGTGGCGGCTGTTTACATACTTACGCAGAGGGACTTGAAAAGGAAAAAATTAGACTCCTTCCTTGTGTCCAAATTTTCCTCATCACTTATGCTTCTTCAGGACATAGAATACAAATCAAACGTTATAGCCTTTATCCTGCTTTCACTGGCACTGATAACTTCTTCCGTCTGGTCAAGCGTTTATCAGGGAAAACACTGGATATGGGAGCCGAAACAGATAGCCCTTTCACTACTTTGGATATACTACGGCTTCATAATCCACCTTATGGTAATAAAACACGAAAAAGGGAAGAAAGCCTCTTACCTTACCGTTTTAGGCGGTCTGTTTGCGTTCATAATCTACTTCTTTATAAAACACCCTTAACCCTTTTTCAAAAGCTCCGAAATCCTGAAAATAGGGAAAAACCTGAAGCCTTCCTGCCTTATCCTTTCTTCCCCGCCTTCTTCCCTGTCAACGATGGCTATAATGCCCAGCACTTCAATGCCCGCTTCCTTTACGACCTTTGCCGCCTTAAGGGAAGAGCCTGCCGTGGTGATCACGTCTTCCACGATAAAAACCCTGTCTCCGGCTTTCACGTTCCCTTCAATCTGCTTGCCTGTCCCGTGTCCCTTCGGCTCTTTCCTGACGACGAAAGGTTTTATCGGCTGTTTGTTCAGGTAAGAGACCAGAGCCGTCCCGTAAGCGATAGGATCAGCTCCAAGCGTAAGACCGCCTACCCCGTCCGGCTTTTCCTCCTTCACCATATCAAAAATCAGGTTTCCTATTACAAATCCCCCTTCACCGTCAAGCGTTATAGTCCGAAGGTCTATGTAGTAATTACTCATCTTTCCAGATGAAAGTTTAAAAATCGGCTTGTCTGCGGTCTTCAAAGCCCTTTCCAGTATTAAACCTTTAAGCCTTTCCCTGTAATCCAATTAAAGCCTCCTATATGTCCATTTTTATTTTTTTCCTCGTCCT
>JAADDT010000006.1 GCA_013153765.1 Aquificota bacterium | reverse complement strand
TTGCGTAAGACCTGTCAGGTATGCACAGGACAGTGTCGTCCGTCTCACCTTCAGGTCCCCAGCCCTGCAGACCGTTTTTGATCACGGCAGGGACGGAAGCGTCAATGATAACGTCGTTAGGCATGTGGAGGTTTGTAATGCCCTTATCACTGTCAACCATGTACATTCTTGGTCTTTCCTTGTATATCTCCTCAATGGTTTTCTTAACCGCTTCCCTTTCCTCCTCAGGCAGTTGCTCCAGCCTGTTTTCAAGCTCCTGCATACCGAATTCCGGTTTCCAGCCCAGCTTTTCCAGAATGTCCCCGTGTCTTTCAAACAGCTTTTCGTAATAAACTCTTATTGCGTCCCCGAAAATAACAGGGTCAGAAACTCTCATCATTGTTGCCTTAACGTGGAGAGAGAACAGTATGTCGTCCTCTTTCGCCCTTTCTATAACCTCGGCAAAGTACTTTCTCAGCTTCTTCCTGTTCATGTAAGTGGCGTCAACCACGTCCCCTTTTCCTACCTCAACTTCCTTCAGGACAGTTTCGTTCCCTTCCTTGTCAACGAAAACGTACTTTATCTTCGTGTCCTTGTCCATAATTACGGACTTTTCGTGCTGGTAAAAGTCCCCTTCCTTCATATGTGCAACGTGAGATTTTGAGTGAGGTGATACTTCCTTTAGCTTGTGCGGATGTTTCTTTGCGTACTCCTTAACGACCTTTGCAAGTCTCCTGTCAGAGTTCCCCTGCCTTAAAACAGGGTTAACGACAGAACCTACACACCTGTCGTACCTTTCCTTAATCTGTTTTTCCTCTTCCGTCTGTGGATTTTCAGGGTAGTCAGGCAGAGGGTATCCCTGCTCCTGAAGTTCTTTGATAGCTTCCTTCAGCTGTGGAACGGAAGCGGAAATGTTAGGCAGTTTCATAATGTTTGCTTCCGGCTTCCACACAAGCTCCCCCAGATAAGCCAGCTCGTCTGGAACTCTTTTATCTTCAGGCAGTAAGTCCGGAAACTGTGCAAGTATCCTCCCTGCAAGTGAGATGTCCCTAAGCTCAATCTCAATGTCCGCATCCTTTGTAAAAGCCCTCATAATAGGCAGAAGTGAGTAAGTGGCGAGAGCCGGTGCTTCATCAATTTTCGTCCAAACGATGGTAGCTTTAGCCATTAGGCTTCCTCCTTTAAAATTTTGTTTTATTTAGTTAGACCAGAATATTTAAGGAAAAATTATAAACAAACTTAAAGGGAAAATCAAACACTGTTTTATTTTTTTGTTCCACTCCCGAGAAAGCTTGATGTTATAATACTTAAACAGATTTTTAAGGAGTAATGCTTATGTGGAAAATCCTGTTTGCTCTGGTGGTAGCCGTTTTCATTACAGTGCCTTCCGTTTACGGACAGGTAAAGTTTCCTAACGAAGGTCTTACGGAAAATCAGGTTTACAACATACGGCTCTACACACTACGCTCACTTAATCTGGTTCTTGATGCCTACTCTTCCTTAAGGAAAAAAAGGATAATAAAAAAAGAGACCTTTGCATACCTTGACGCTTCAATGTTTTTTCTTAACGAGGCTTACCAATACCTGCCCTCGTATCCCATAAAAAGGACTGTTGAGGCGTTGATAAAAAGGATAAAGTTTTATCCAAACGAGGACTACAGCACGGACATAAGGGTTTTACTGGTTTACGTGGAGGAGCTTTCCGCCTCCCTTGACCACTACTACAAAATAAAGGAAGAATTAACACAGCTCCAGAGCATAGCCTACAGGAGGGACAACAAAACGCTTGCCGAAAGGCTGGAAAAACTTAAGGACAAAATAAAAATATCCCTCCTTGACAATCCCATATCGGAAGCAAGGTATCTTATAGGAACGGCAAAAGACCACCTGAAAGCCGGCGAGTACGCAAAGTCAAAACAGGCTTTGGAGCTTGCCCTTACGCCCCTGATAAAAATATCCTCAAGGGAAAACCTTTATGTAGTTCTGGCGAAGGAATACATATACAAAGCAAAGTTTACCTACAACATCTCAGCTGAAGTTTCCCGCCAGTACTTGGAGGTAGCCCTCCAGAGTGCTAACAAGGCTTACTTCGTTTCCTCTGAAGAAAACAGAAGTCTGCTGGACAAACTCCGTAAAAAGATAAACGAAAACCTGAAAAAGTACGACACCTTTTCAATAACCGAAAAGGATTTTGAGGATATGATAAACTTAATAGGAAAAATATAGGAAAGGGATATGATACCTGAAGAGGTAGAAAAAAGGCTTTCAAATCCTCCCAGAAAAAGCGTTAATCTGGTTGTAAAGGTCAATCCTGAAAAGCTGAACTTTATCTCTATGGTTGTTGACGGACACGGCAGGATAGCCCTTCCCCGTACCAGAAGCGGGAAGGAAGGGATACTGGACTTTCTAACCTCCCCCGACTGTGTGGAGGAGCTTTACGCAATACTGGAAGACCTGAAGGAGAACTACGACCCATCACTTACCATCATCAAGGATTTGGGTGATAACTGGCTGGAAGCGGTAATCTAAACCGTTGAAAATCCCCGTCTTACCTTTATTATTAAATGGAAAAAGGAAAAAAATGCCTGAAACGGTAGAAAAACAGCACGCACAGGAGCTTTTGGATAGGTTAGACTACCTGAAGGAAGAAGACCTGAGGCAGGTTAAGGAAACGATTGACTTTATCGTGGAAAAACACAAGGGTCAGTTCAGGAAGTCTGGAGAGCCGTATTACGTCCATCCTATAGAAGCGGCAAAAACGCTGGCAGACCTGAAACTTGACAAAATATCCATCATTTCCGCACTGCTACACGATGTTGTGGAGGACACGGACACAACCATTGAAGAGATAAGGGAAAGGTTTGGAGACACGGTGGCAAAAATAGTGGACGGCGTGACGAAGATAGGTAAGTACCACTTCCAGAGTAAAGAGGAGGCTGAGGCGGAAAACTTCCGTAAGATGATAGTCTCTATGGCTGAAGACATCAGGGTAATACTGGTTAAGCTGGCAGACCGGCTCCACAACATAAGGACGCTTGAGCCACTGCCGGAGGAAAAAAGGGTAAGGATTGCACGGGAAACGCTTGACATATACGCCCCCCTTGCGGCAAGGCTCGGTCTGTGGAAAATAAAAAGCGAGCTGGAGGACAGAGCCTTCAGGTACACAAATCCTGAAGAATACAAAAAAATAACCACCTACCTTGCAAAATCAAAGGAAAAGCAGGAGGAGTTTTTAAGGGAGGAGATAGTCCCGAAAATAAGGCAGATATTGGAACAGCACGGCATAAAAGGTGAGATACAGTACAGGACAAAGCACATATACAGCATTTACGAAAAAACGCTCAGGAAAGGGATAAGCCTTGGAGACATTTACGACATTTACGGCATAAGGATAATAGTTGACAGCGTGAAGGACTGCTACCTTACGCTTGGTCTTATACATTCCACATGGTCCCCTGTCCCCGGCAGGTTCAAGGACTACATATCCCTCCCAAAATCAAACCTATATCAGGCTCTACACACGACGGTGGTCGGCTCTGGAGGTAAGTTCGTTGAGATACAGATAAAAACGAAACAGATGCACCAGATAGCGGAAGAAGGTATAGCCGCCCACTGGAGGTACAAGGGAGGCAAGCACCTGTCCGAAAAAGACCTGAACTCCTTTAGCTGGCTGAGAAACCTCCTTTACTCCATCAAGGAAAACAGCTCCTCCGAACTCATATCTTCTGTTAAGGGAGACCTTTCAAGTGAGGAGGTTTTCGTTTTTACGCCGAAGGGAGACCTGATAAAACTGCCAGCCGGAGCAACGCCCGTTGACTTTGCCTATGCCATACACACGCAGGTTGGACACAGGACGGCTGGAGCAAAGGTAAACGGCAGACTTGTCCCGCTGGATACAAGGCTTAAAAGCGGTGATGTGGTGGAGATAATAACAGCCAAGTACCACAAGCCCAGCAGGGATTGGCTGAACTTTGTAATAACCTCAAAGGCAAAAACCAACATAAAACAATACCTTTCAAGGCTTGAAAGGAAAAGACTGCTCAAGTTCGGTGAAAAACTCCTTGACAAGTTTTTAAGAAAAATAGGGAAAAAAACCGCCGAGCTTACGGAGGAGGAAAGGGAAAGGCTACTTGAAAGGTTCAGCTACAAAAACTTTGAAGACCTGATAGTGGCTGTAGGTGAAGGTAAGCTTTCCCCCAACAAAATATTCCGGTTCTTAAGAGGCGAAACGGGAAAAAGCAAAACCACCGCCGGAGGGAAAACGCCCTCGGACAGGGACGCTGTTATTGAGGTTGACGGCATATCAAACATACTTTCAACCATTGCCAAGTGTTGCTGTCCAATTCCCGGAGACAGTATAGTCGGCGTTATCGTAAAGGGTAAAGGCATCTCAATCCATTCACAGAACTGTCCAAACGTGGAAAAAGTAATCCAGACGGAGCCTGAAAGGGTTCTCCACGCCGTATGGAAGACGGAAAACCTGAAGGCTACCTTCCCAGCCCAGTTAAGGGTAATAACCAAGGACAAACCGGGACTGCTTGCGGAGGTCTCTTCTGCCATAGCCTCTACGAAAACCAATATCTCCGGTGCAAACGTCAGGACGAGGAGGGACGGTAAAGCCGTTATAGACCTGAAGGTCTCCGTTAAGGACATAGATCATCTGGACAGAATAATAAAACTTGTCTCCTCCATAAAGGACGTGGAAACGGTAAGCAGGGTTTGTAAAAAGCGGTAGCTACTTGTATAAAAACCTGTTTTCCGTCCCCTTTATAAGACGGTCTATGTTTGACGAATGTTTCAGTACGATAATCAGTGAGCTTATCAGGGTAATCAGGGAGTAATAAAAGTTCTGCTCCACGTAAAGCATCACTATCCACGACACGGCGGCTGATATTACCGATGCAAGGGAGACGTAGCCTGAAGTCAGGAAAACTCCCAGCCACAGGAGTATTACGATAAGTGCCACCGTCGGAGACAGTGCTATCAAAACGCCTATGCCCGTTGCCACACCTTTACCGCCCTTAAATCCCATAAAAACCGAGTAGCAGTGTCCAACCACGGCTGTAAGACCAACAAGTGCTACAAACTTGTCGTCAAAGCCGTAAGCCTTTGCAAGGTAAACGGGAAGGAAGCCCTTCAGCATGTCCAGAAACAGGACTACAGCCCCAGCCTTTTTCCCCAGCGTTCTGGCAACGTTTGTTGCCCCGATGTTTCCGCTACCTTCCTTCCGTATGTCCCTGCCCAGCATTCTGCCCACTATGTAGCCGAAAGGGATTGAGGCTATCAGGTAAGTAAAAAGGAGAAAGGCTAACTTCATACTACTCCCACGCCCTTTCCTTTATATAGGTCTTGAAGTAATCAAAGGCTGATATGTAAGCAACGGCAATTGAAAGCCACAGGAGGACTGTCCCAAACTGGATAAAGTTAAGAGACAGCAGGAAAATCGCCCCCAGCTGGAGGGAGGTTTTTATCTTACCGTGTGTTGAGGCGGGAAGTACAACGCCCCTGTTTACCATCACGCTCCGGAGCCACGTTATCATTATTTCCCTTAAAACTATCAGGAAAACCGCAAAGGCTGATACGACCTGCTTTTCAACGAAAGCCACAAGGACGGATATGGTAAATATTTTGTCAACCGCAGGATCAAGTAGCTCGCCGTGTTTCGTAACGGTGCTTTTTTTCCTTGCCACAGTCCCGTCAAGCCAGTCCGTCAGGACGGCAAAAGCCACAAGCAGACCTGACAGGAGGTAAAGGTCTTTCAGGACGGTAAAAATCACCACAGGCGTCAGGAAAAGCCGTGAAATCGTAAGCCAGTTTGCAAAGTTTATACTCTGTATGCTTTTAAGCAGTCCTGCCGATTTCGGATTTTCCAGCTCTACGCTCAATTAACATCACCTTTCCTTTTTTTTCTAATATAGGCAGGAATGTCAAGGTCGTCATACTCTATTTCGTTTATCAGTCCGCCGGGTATTTTAGGCTCTTCGGAAAGCTCTTCCGTTTCCATAGGAGGTGCAGGTCTTGGCGGTATTTTCCTTTCAAGTATTTTTTTCGGTTTTGCTTCAGCCTGCTTTTCCGTCTCAAAGTCAGTGGCAACCACAGTTATCCTTATTTCGTCCTCTATGTCCGGATTGAGAGCCGCCCCGAATATGATGTGTGAGTCCGGATGTGCCTGCTCTTTTATCTGTGCTATAGCCTCTTCCACGTCTTGGTAAGACAGGTCCATACTTACTTCCACGTTTATAAGCAGTCTCCTTGAGCCCTGTATGGAAGTGCCTTCAAGCAGTGGTGATGTGGTGGCTGATATAACAGCCTCCTCTATTTTGTTTTCGCCCCTTCCTGAGCCGACGCCTATCAGAGCCTTACCGCCCCCTTCCATCACCGTTTTAACGTCAGCAAAGTCAACGTTAACCAGACCGGGAACGAGAATAAGGTCTGTAATGCCCCTTACAGCCTTGTATAGTATGCTGTCAACCAGCTTGAAAGCCTCACCGAAGGTGAACCTTTTGCCGGCTATTGTAGCCAGTTTTTGGTTGTGTATTACGATGTAAGTGTCAACCACGTCCTTCAGCTTATTAAGACCTTCCTCAGCAAGCTTTGCCCTCCTTGGTCCTTCAAAATCAAACGGCTTGGTTACAACAGCCACAGTCAAAATTCCCATCTCCTTTGCCGCCTGTGCAATGACGGGAGACGCCCCCGTACCTGTTCCACCGCCTAAACCTGCGGCTATGAACACCATGTCAGCCCCTTCCATAGCTTGCTTGATAGTCTCTATGTTTTCCTTTGCCGCTTCCTCTCCAATTTCCGGCTTTGAACCTGCCCCAAGTCCCCTCGTTACGGTCTCCCCTATGTGTATCTTATTGGGAACGGGAAGGGACTCAAGGTGCTGTAAATCCGTGTTTATTATGTAAAGCTCCACGTCTTGGAGACCTTCCTGATACATTCTGGCTACAGCGTTGCTTCCCCCACCTCCAACGCCGAAAACCTTGATTTTTGAAGGGTTTTTTGACTCAAAGTTAAAGTTATCCATAACGGTTATCCTCCTGTGGCTTTAAAATATGTTTTTTATCTTTTCAATTAAAGACCTGAATATGTCCATACCTGAAGGGTTGTGTCCCGTCGTGGCAAGGGGTATGGATATTTTGTTCTTGGCAAACAGAAGCATTCCAACCGAAGTGGCGTACTGTGGGTATGCCACCTTGTCGCTGAAGCCGGTGTAGTTTTTAGGTTTTCCTATCCTCACGTCCGTGAAGAATATGCTTTCTGCAAGGTCTTTTATGTAAGGTGTGTTTGCAACGCCTCCGGTAAGAACAACACCCCCCTGAACGGAGGAGGAATATCCCAGTGTGTTAAGCTCCTTTTTCACTATCTCAAATATTTCCGAAAGCCTTGCCTCTATCGTGTCAACCAGTTCGCTATGCTCTATCTGGATAGGCTCATCACCGCCCCTTGGGAAAACCTCTATAACGTCCTCCGTTCCCGTTTCTGCCAGTGCCGAGCCGTATTCTATCTTCAGCTTTTCAGCCTCCTCCTTGGAGACCTTGAACCGGTGTGCAATGTCCATCGTTATCTGGTTGCCCCCTACAGGTAGAGACCTGATGTATTCTATGCTACCGTCCTTGTAAACAGCAACGTCTGTAGTCCCTGCCCCTATGTCAAGGACAACAATCCCCATCTCCTTTTCTTCAGGATAAAGGACCGCTGTTGACGATGCTATAGGGTTTGCAACGAAGTCTATTACTTTTATCCCTGCGTTTTCTATAACCTTTTTCAGGTTAGTAAAGGCGTTAAGCCTGTCAAGGACTATGTGGAACCTGCCCTCTATTTTTGAGGCAAACAGCCCGATAGGGTCTATAACCTCGTCCTCGTCGTCAAGTATGTATTTTTGAGGTAGTATGTGTATCACCTCAAGGTTGTCCTTGTGTGGCTGTAGCTTCTGGGATACCTTTTCCATCAATTGGTTAAGGTCAGCCACCGTTATCTGTTTCTGTTTGGTGTTAAATTCCACCTTTTCCGTGTCGTTCCTGCATTCAAGGTGTGCCCCGCTGATGTTTGCAATAACTCCGCCTATCTTTGAGCCTGCCACGTTTTCTGCGGCGTCAACGGACTTTCTGATTGCCGAGCTTACGGCGGCAGGCTGGACTATAACGCCCTTTTCTATTCCTGATGAGGGAACTTCACCAAATCCGACTATGTGTAGCTCCCCCGTGTCGTCAATGTCCCCAATAAGTGTGGTTATTTTTGAAGTGCCTATATCTAAAGCCACTATGATGTTTTCCTTTCCCATTTTTATCTCCTCGTCACCACCATTGATTCAAAGCTGAAGTTAAGAACTTTAAAGTCCTGAAAGCCTAACCTTTTTAAAAACGTTTTTGCCCTTATTATGCTTTTTTCAATGTCTTGCGTGCTGAAAACCACCACTTTATCGTCTTCCGTTATGCAGGCTATCTGGCTTCTGTTTATTAAAAACTTTTTAAAATCTATCTCTCCCTCAAAGCTTTCCTTTATCAGGTTTACCTTCTGTAGTGTGTTTTTATCTACAGCTCCACCAGTATAATTATATATCAATAAAGGGATTTTTTGGTCTTTATTTAAACTGTAGTATTTAGGGTCAAGCCTAACGCCTTCATCATCAATAAGGTAAACCTTCTTCCTGTACTGGAGATAGGCAAAAGGTTTCCTTTCCATTATTATCAGGTCAACATTTCCCACAAAAAGCCTTTTTACCTCAACCTTTTTGACGAAGTTAAACCTTTTTAGCCTTTCCTTTATTTCCTCCTTGTCAAGGAAAAACCAGTTTTCCTTTTCAAAAACCTTCTTTATGTCCTCCTCGGTAAACTTGTCCGTCCCTTTCACGTTTACCTTTTTTACCTCAAACAGCTCCTTTACATACGGTATGGTGGGAGAAAACAGTCCGAACATTGCACACAGGACTATCCACAGCCCTACCACCACCGCTTTTACTTTCCTATTCTCCATTGAAAGCCCCCTCTATTATTTTTTGTATTAACTGGTCAAAACTGATACCGCTGTGTTCAGCCGCCTTCGGCAGAAGGCTGTGGTCTGTAAGACCGGGTATTGTGTTTATCTCAAGGAAGTAAGGGATATCCCCTTTAACCATAAAGTCAACTCTTGCCGCCCCCCGACAGCCCAGACGGTCGTAAACGGCTGAAGAGTAGCTGAACAGTTTTTCCTTAAGGCTTTTTTCCATCTGTGGAGAAACGATATAACGGGTTTTGTCAGAAAAATACTTGTTGTGGTAGTCGTAAAAGCCTTCACCGACCACTATCTCTATCGGTTCTAAAGGCTGACCGTTAATAAGTCCTACTGTGATTTCCCTCCCGTCTATAAACTCTTCCACAAGCACCGTCTTGTCGTACTGGAAGGCTTCTGAAAGTGCCTTTTCAAGCTCGGCAGGACTGTTTACTATGAAAACGCCGATTGAAGAGCCTTCAGAGTTAGGCTTTACCACCGCAGGAAACAGCTCCCATTCCGGCATCTGATCAACGGATACGGTAGTCCACCGTGGCGTTGGAACGCCAAGTCCCTTCACTATCTCCTTTGTTAAAGCCTTGTCCATAGCCACCGCACTTGCTTTGACAGGAGAGCCTGTGTATCTGAAGCCTGCCAGCTCAAAAAATCCCTGTATTGTGCCGTCCTCACCAATCCTGCCGTGTAAGGCGTTGAACACCACGTCAGGCTGGTAAGACAGGATTTCCCTTATGAACTTTTCAGGCTCTACAGGGTCAAACTCTTTGAACGGTATCCCGAGTCTTTCTAAAGCCCCTTTTACCGCTTTACCGCTCTTTATTGATATTTCCCTCTCGGAAGACTGCCCTCCGTATACCAATGCGACTTTCAGGCTATTCAACAATTTTTATTTCCTTCTCAAGCTTAATAGAATATAATTCCCCTACTCTTTTTTCGGCAGTTTCAATTAATTTCTTTAACTCTTTGAAACTTCCTCCCCCCAGATTGACCAGAAAGTTTGCGTGCTTTTGGGAAAAAGCCACGTTTCCGATGCGGTAGCCCTTCATTCCCGCCTTTTCAAGCAGGTAGCCTGCCGGCTTTTGTGGAGGGTTTTTGAAGGTGGAGCCGGAGGTCGGCAGGTCTAAAGGCTGTTTCCTGCCCCTTTCCTGCAGGTGCTTCTTTATAACAGCCCTAACGTTCCTGTCCGTTTTCTTCAGCCTTAACTCAACGCCGTAAACAAAGCCTTCCTTTTCCTGAAAGGGAGAATACCTGTATCCAAACGGAATTTCCTCCCTGCTTAAAACGGCTGTCTCCCCGTTGCCGTCTATCCAGTAAACTCTATTTATTATCTGGGAAAACTCACTGCCGTAAGCCCCTGCGTTCATCACAGTGGCTCCCCC
>JAADDT010000055.1 GCA_013153765.1 Aquificota bacterium | reverse complement strand
CCGGATGGGCAACAAACTCAATTATTGCCATCTGGGCATCGTCGCCCCTTCTCCTTTTGTCAAGCTTGTATATTCTGGTATATCCGCCGTTCCTTTCCTTCATAAGGGGGGCTATTTCTTTAAACAGCTTTGTTGCCGCCTCCGTATTGTTCCTAAGCCTTGCATTAAGCAGTCTTCTTGCCGCAATGGTTTCTTTTTTTGCCATTGTGGTGAGTTTTTCAATGAAAGGCTGTAAAGCCTTTGCCTTTGGCAGGGTTGTTTCTATCCTTCCGTGTTTTATAAGCTCTATTGCAAGGTTTACGAACATCGCTTCCCTGTGTTCTTTAGGTCTGTGGAAGCTTTTTGTTTTTACCCTGTGTCTCATCTATTCTTACCTCTCTTACTCTTTTTTTGTTGTTGAAGGTGCAAGTTCAAGACCGTGCTCGGCAAGTGCTTCTTTTATTTCCTTCAGTGCTTTCCTTCCTATGCTTTTTGCCTCTTTCAGGTCTTCTTCCGTCATTTTTACCAGATCGCCTATCGTGTTTATTCCCAGTTTTTTCAGCGTGTTTGTAGCCCTTGAAGATATTTCAAGCTCCTCTATGGCTAAAGACAGTTTGTCAGCTTCTATCTTTTCGGCGATGCTTTCAGGCTCAGCTTTTTTCACAACCTCAACCTTCTTCACCGTCGGGTTCAGAAGAAGCTGGAAATGCTCTATCAGTATGTTTGTTGCCTTTGTAAGTGCCTCTTCCGGCGTCATAGAGCCGTCTGTATAAAACTCAAGTATAAGCTTGTCGTAGTTTGTTTTGTCCCCAACTCTCGTTGGTTCAACCTTGAAGGTGCATTTCTTAACAGGAGAAAAGGCGGTGTCTATCGGTATCCAGCCTATTTCCGTAGGAGGCTCCATTTCCTCAACCATAACGTATCCGCGACCTTTTTCTATTTTCAGCTCCATCTTTACTTCCACGTCGTCCTCAACGGTGGCTATGTGGACTTCAGGGTCAACTATTTTTATTCCGGAGGATACTTTTATGTCTCCCGCTTTAATCTCACCGGGACCTTTAAACTCCAGTATGGCAATGTCGCTGTCAAGGTTTTCGTCCATTCTGAATTTTACCTGTTTCAGGTTCAGGATTATTTCCGCAACGTCCTCTATAACTCCCTCTATGGTCGTAAACTCGTGGGACACACCTTGTATCTTAACTGCTGTTATGGCTCCACTTTCCAGAGAGGAAAGTAGAACTCTCCTTAAAGCGTTGCCCAGCGTTATGCCGTAGCCCCTTTCAAGTGGCTCTACGTAAAGCTTTCCGTAGTTTTCCGTTTTTGTAGCTTCGTCCCAGTAAATTTTATTTGGTTTAATAAATTCTAAAAAAGGCATAGGTTTCTTTACCTCCGTTGGGATTGTTTCCCGCTTTATTACATTGAGTAGTACTCAATAATCAGCTGGACGTTTACAGGGATTTCAAGCTCTATCTCCTGCGGTATTTCCAGCACTTTACCTCTCATGTTTTCCCTGTCCAGCTCAAGCCAGTTAGGAATGGAACGTGGGTCCCTGCTTTCTATGTTTTCCTTAAACAGGGGTGATTTTTTGCTTTTTTCCCTCAGCTCAATAATGTCTCCCGGCTTTACACGGTAGGAAGGAATATCAACCTTCTTCCCGTTAACAAGGAAGTGTCCGTGTCTTACCAGCTGTCTTGCCTGCCTTCTGGTTTTTGCAAATCCAAGCCTGTAAACCACGTTGTCCAGCCTTCTCTCAAGGAGCTGGAGGAATATCTGACCTGTGTTCCCTCCTTTGATACCGGCTGTCCTTGCCGCTTCGTCAAAGTACTTTTTGAACTGCTTTTCCCTCAAGCCTCCGTAAAGGTATCTGAGCTTCTGCTTCTCCTGAAGACGGACTGCGTAGTCGGACAGCTTTACTTTTCTTCCCTGTGTCCTTCCGTGCTGTCCCGGAGGGAAGTTTCTATTTTGAAAGGATTTCAGGTTTCCGCCTACAAAAACTCCAAGCCTTCTGCTAACCTTCGTTAAAGGTCCTAAATATCTACCCATAAATTACACCCTCCTTTTACTTGGTGGACGACAACCGTTGTGCGGTATAGGTGTTACGTCTTTTATCACCTTTATGTTAAGACCGGCCGCCTGTAAAGTTCTTATGGCAGATTCCCTGCCTGCCCCCGGTCCTTTAACCCATACTTCTATGTCTTTCATTCCAAACTCGTCCATAGCCCTTTTTGCCGCTTTTTCAGCCGCTTTCTGGGCGGCGTAAGGTGTGGACTTCCTCGTTCCCTTAAAGCCTTCAGTACCGCCAGAAGCCCAGCAAAGGACGTTCCCTTCCTTGTCCGTTATGGTTACGATGGTGTTGTTGAATGTAGCCTGTATATGGGCAATACCGTAAGGTACGGTTCTTTTAACCTTTTTTGACGATCTTTTCCTTTTTTTAGCCATGATACCTCCTTAAATTACCTTCTTTTAATTCTTCCTGCAAACCTTCTTCTCGTTTTTGCGTTCGTCTTCGTCCTCTGTCCCCTTACAGGAAGTCCAAGTCTGTGCCTGATTCCCCTATAACAGCCCATATCCATAAGCCTTTTTATGTTAACGGCAACTTCCCTTCTCAGATCACCTTCAACCTTGTAGTTCTGCTCTATGAACTTCCTGATCGTGTTCAGCTCGTCCGGGGTAAGCTCCCCTACCCTTTTCATACCATCTATGCCTGTTTTTTCCAGTATCTCTTTTGCCCTTGTTTTTCCTATGCCGTAAATATACGTAAGGGCTATCTCAAGCCTTTTCCTGTCCGGTAAGTCAACGCCAGCTATACGGGCCATCTTTTCCTCCTAATTAACCTTGTTTTTGTTTGTGTCTTGGATTTTCGCAGATAACCATTACCCTTCCGTTCCTTTTGATTATCCTGCATTTTTCACATCTTTTCTTTACTGAAGACCTTACTTTCATCTTAACCACCTCACATCCTAAATATTATTCTTCCCCGGGTCAGGTCGTACGGAGACAGCTCAACTTTTACCCTGTCCCCGGGAAGTATCCTTATAAAATGCATACGCATCTTTCCGGACACGTGTGCCAGAACTTCGTGTCCCGTGTCAAGCTTTACCCTGAACATTGCGTTAGGTAAAGCCTCTTCCACAACTCCTTCTACCACAATGCCCTTTTCTTTTTGCTCTTTTTTCTTCTTCTTCCCCATATTTTCTCCTAATCCAGTTTAGAAAGTATATCCGGACCTTCTTCCGTTATTGCAACCGAGTGTTCAAAGTGTGCCGCCAGTGCTTTTTCTTTGGAAACCACCGTCCACCCGTCCTTCAGCTTCCGGTAGAAGTTCTTCCTTTTTCCCAGCGTTGCCATCGGCTCTATAGCCAGCACCATTCCCGGCTTCAGCACCACGCTTTCCGCATTTGCCACACAGTTTGACACGTGTGGCTCCTCGTGAGGCTTCCGTCCTATTCCGTGTCCTCCGTAGTCGCAAATCGGGGCAAGTCTGTAAGCCTCAAGTGTTTCCTGTATAGCCCGTGATATGTCCTTTACCGTTTTTCCCGGTACGCACTGCTTAATCCCTTCCATTAACGCCTGTTCAACACCTTCAAGCAGTCTTTTTTTCCTGTCGCTTATCTTATCCCCAACCACGTAGGATATTGCCGCATCTCCATACCAGCCGTCGTAAATAACGCCAAAGTCTATACTGACAATGTCCCCTTCTTTTAAAACCCTATTCTTTTTTGGAACGCCGTGGACAATTTCCTCGTTTATGGAAACGCATAGGGCGGCTGGAAAGCCGTAAAGCCCTAAAAATGCCGGCTTAACGCCCCTTTTTTCAGCTTCCCTTCTTGCTATCCCGTCAAGGTCAACACCTGTCATTCCCGCTCTGGTCTCTTCCTTGACCGTCTGCAGGATTTCTGCCACTATCCTATTCGCTTTTCTTAACTTTTCTATATCTTCCTTACTTTTTAATTCAATCATTTTGACAAACTATTATTTTACCACAGAGAGGAGGTGTGTGTAAACATCTTCAGGGTTCGTGGAAGCATCAATAACTACAAGCTTCCCCTTGTTCCGGTAGTAGTCTATCAGCGGGGCTGTCTGTGAATGGTAAACCTTAAGCCTGTTTTTCACCACCTCTTCCCTATCGTCTTCCCTCTGGACAACCTCCACACCTTCAGGTGGAGGGTTATGGGTCAGGTGGTAAACCTTTCCGGTTTCAGGATCAACCCTTCTGCCGGACAGCCTGCTCACAACCTCTTCATCAGGCACGTTAAACAGCACCACACCGTCAAGCTGTCTCCCTGTCTGGGGCAACATCTTTTCTAACGCTTCCGCTTGGGGTATTGTTCTTGGAAAGCCGTCAAGTATTATATCCCTGTCCCCTATTTCTTCCAGTTTTTCTTTCATAATCCCTATTATGATTTCGTCCGGAACAAGCTTTCCGGCATCCATATACTTTTTTGCTTCTTTCCCAAGCTCAGTTCCCTGTTTTACAGCTTCACGGAGTATGTCGCCTGTGGATATTTGCACAAAGCCCTTTTCTTCAACAAGCCTGTTTGCCTGCGTCCCTTTACCGGCTCCGGGAGGTCCAAGGAAAACGAACGTTTTGCCCATTTTTCAGCTCCTTTTTAAAAATCCTTCGTACTTTTTCATCGCAAGGTGGGCTTCTATCTGGTGTAGCGTATCAAGTGCAACAACGACAACGATCAGTGCCGATGTTCCCCCGAAGTAAAAAGGCACTTCAAGCCATTTTATCAGGAACATCGGAAGGACGGCTATTGCGGCAAGGAAGATTGAACCGACAAATATTATCCTTGTAAGGACGAAGTTAAGGTATTCTGCAGTCTGGGTACCGGCTCTAACGCCGGGAATGAAAGCTCCGCTTTTACGCAGGTTGTCCGCTATGTCTGTCGGGTTAACCAGTATTGCGGTATAGAAGTATGAAAAGAATATGATAAGAGCCACGTATATCAGGAAATAGATGTAGCTTTGGGGGGAGAGTATGTCCACTATGACCCTTGCTATGTGGCTCTGCTCAACGAACATCTGGGCTATAGTTGCGGGAAACATCAGTATTGCCACAGCAAATATGATGGGAATAACACCTGCAGGGTTGAGTTTGAACGGAATGTAGGTGGCAGTTTCCCCTAAGGCTCCTATGTTTCTCCTTGCGTAGTTTATCGGTATTCTCCTTTCAGCTTCCTGAATGTATATAATACCGGCTACAACTATTATTATCACCACTATCGCTATGCCGACCTTGAATACTGGCAGACTGCCTGCCCTTAACTGCTCGTATGTGGATATTATTGCGTTTGGAACACCGGCTACGATACTTGCCAGAATAAGCATTGATATACCGTTTCCTATTCCAAATTCGGTTATTCTTTCGCCTATCCACATAAGGAAAACAACACCGGTGGTGATTATCAGTGTTGTAAGGAATATGAAAACTATCGGAGGCAGTGATATAAGGTGCTGTCCGGTTTCTGTAGTGATGTTGCTTATCCATGTGGCAAGTGCAAAGGATTGGAAGCCTGCTATGGCTATGGTAAGGTATCTGGTGTACTGGGATATTTTCCACCTGCCGTACTCACCTTCCTCTTTCTGGTACCTTTCAAGGGTTGGTATTACTGCTGTAAGTAGTTGCATTATGATTGCGGCGGATATGTAAGGCATAATTCCCAGTGCAAATACGGACAGCCTGCCTAAAGCTCCTCCGGAAAACAGGTTGTATATGTTGAATAAGGCTCCCCCTGCCGCGTTAAAGTAATGGGCAAGGGTTTCAGGTTCAATGCCGGGAACGGGAATGTGCGTTCCCAGCCTGTAAACGGCAAACATAATTAGGGTATACAGAATTCTTTTCCTTAAATCCTGTATCTCCAGTATGTTTTTTATTTTTTCAATCAATAATAGCCCTCGCTAATCAGGTAAAAAGTTATTCTATCAGTTCACAGCTTCCGCCTGCCGCCTTGATCTTTTCTTCAGCGGATTTTGAAAACTTGTGGGCTTTTACGGTAAGGGGTTTTGTAAGCTCACCGTCCCCAAGTATTTTGACAGCCTCTATACAGCTTATAAGTCCGGCTTCCTTCAGAACTTCCGGCGTTATTTCGGCGTTTGCCTCAAACTTTGCCTCAAGGTCCTTCAGGTTTACTATTTCGTACTCTTTTTTGTTAGGGCTTTTAAATCCCCTTTTGGGAATTCTCATAATGAAAGGTGTTTGACCGCCTTCAAAGAAAGCCGGCAGGTCTCCGTAGCCCCTTCTGGACTTTTGACCTTTGTGTCCCCTTCCGGCTGTTTTTCCTTTTCCGGAGCCTATGCCCCTTCCTACCCTTTTCTTTTTATGGGTTGCCCCTATGGAAGGTTGGAGTTGGTGCAGTTTTATACCCATTATTCTATTTCCTCCACTTGTATAAGGTGATGTGCTTTTCTGATGTTTCCTAACACCATAGGATTTTTCTCAAGTATCCTTTCGTCGTTCACTTTTTTAAGTCCCAGCGATTTTACAGCCTGTATCTGGTCTTTCCTTTTTCCGGCAAGACCTCTGACCAGTTTTACCTTTATTTTCATTTTGTCCTCCTACTTAACTATTGGGGAAGATGCGTATATTTTGTAGTTTTTCCTTACCTTTTCCTCATCAATTCCCCTTATTTTTGCCACGTCTTCAGGGGACCTTACCTTTAAAAGTGCATCAAAAACTGCCCTTACTATGTTGTTAGGGTTAGTTGTTCTGCTGATTATTTTTGTAAGTATGTCCGTCACGCCTAAAAGCTCAAGAACGGGTCTTACAGGTCCTCCAGCCACAACACCGGTACCTCTTCTGGCAGGTTTAAGGAGAACTACAGCCGATTCGTATTCACCTATAACGTCGTGGGGAATTGTGCCTTCAACGAGAGGAACTTTTATTATATGTTTTTTTGCGTCTGCTATGGCTTTTGCTATGGAAGGTGGCACCTCGTTTGCCTTGCCGTGTCCAAATCCCACGTGTCCGTTTTTGTCCCCGACTACAGCCAGCGTGGAGAATGAGAACCTTCTACCACCTTCAACAACCCTTGTTGTCCTTCTGATTTCAACCACCTTTTCCTCAAGCTGGAGTTCTGCAGGGTTGATAGGTTGTACTTTTTGTCTTTCCTCTATAATCCTTTCTATACTTTTTGCTCCCATACTTTTCCGCTCCTTAGAATTTTAGTCCTTTTTCCCTTGCCGCTTCAGCAAAGGCTTTAACCTTTCCGTGGTATATAAATCCGCCCCTGTCAAACACCACGTTTTGTATCCCTTTCTGGAGTGCCTTCTCCGCTATGAACTCTCCCAGCTTCTTCGCCACTTCTATATTCTTACCGCCCCTGAAACCGTACTTTTCCACAAAGTCTTTGTCTATTGTTGAGGCACTAACAAGGGTTTTTCCCGCTTCGTCGTCTATTATCTGGACGTAAAGGTTGTTAAGGCTTTTGAAAAACGCCATTCTCGGTCTTTCCGGCGTTCCAACAACCTTTTTCCTTATCCTTTTATGCCTTATTATCCTTTTTTGCCTTCTTGTTTTTACCGCCATTTACTTTACTCCTCTTAAAAGGGTTTATTTTTTACCAACCGATTTTCCGGGCTTAAGCTTGAGAACTTCTCCCTTGTACCTGATACCTTTACCTTTGTAAGGGTCAGGTTTCCTGAATTCCCTTATTTCAGCCGCCACCTGTCCGACCTTTTGCTTGTCTATGCCGGACACTTTTATTATGTTCCCTTCAACCGCTATCTGTATCCCTTCAGGTGGTTCGTATATTACCGGATGGGAGTATCCAAGCTGTAGCTCAAGGGTTTTCCCTTTCATCTGTGCCCTGTATCCGATACCGACTATTTCAAGCTCAACGGTAAAACCTTCCGTCACGCCCTTTACCATGTTGGCTATTAACGCCCTTGTTGTTCCGTGTATCGCCTTCATAAAAGCACTGTCGTTTGGTCTTTCAACGATTATCTGGTTGTTTTCAACTTTTATTTTCAGGTCTTTGTGAAAGTCTCCTTCAAGCTGTCCCTTTGGTCCTTTGACAACCACGTGGTTGTCAGGTTCAACGTTTACCTGAACGCCGTTTGGTATATCTATAGGCTTTTTACCTATCCTTGACATTTACGGTGCCTCCTTGTTTTTTACCAGATGTAGCAGAGAACTTCTCCGCCAACCTTTTCCTTTCTTGCTTCCGCGTCTGTAAGTATTCCCTTGTTTGTGGAAAGTATGGCTATTCCCAGCCCTTTCCTTACGTAAGGTATGTTTTTGGCATCGGCGTACTTTCTCAGCCCCGGCTTTGAGACCCTTCTCAATCCCTGTATTACAGGTTTTGTGTTCCTTGGTCCCAGATACTTCAGCTTCAGTATCAGCGTGCCCTGATTGCCTTTTTTGTTTTCTTCCGATACGGTGTAGTCTTCTATGTACCCTTCCCTTTTCAGTATCTCGGCTATCTTTTCTTTCATTTTTGAGTGGGGAATGTAAACTTCACTTTTCCTTGACTTTTGTGCGTTGTTTATCCTTGCGAGCATATCCGCTATTGGGTCAACTATCATTTCTTGCCTCCTTACCAGCTGGCTTTTTTAACGCCCGGTATTTCGCCCCTTAAAGCCCTTTCTCTAAAGCATATTCTACACATGTTGAACTGCCTCAAGTATCCCCTTGGTCTTCCACATATGGGACACCTTGAGTGCTTTCTTGTTTTGTATTTAGGCTCTTTAAGGAACGATTTTGCTATTAAACCTTTACGTGCCATTTTACAGTTTTCCTCCTATCCTCTTATTGGCAGTCCGAGTAAAGCAAGCAGGTATTTTGCTTCCTCGTCCGTTTCTGCTGTGGTTTCAATGATTATGTCCATTCCCCTTATCCTGTCAACCTTGTCGTAATCTATTTCGGGGAATATGATCTGCTCAGATATGCCGAATGCGTAGTTTCCCCTTCCGTCAAAGGACATCGGGTTTAGACCTCTAAAGTCCCTGACACGGGGAAGTGCTATTGATATGAGTTTGTCCAAAAAGTCCCACATCCTTTCCTTACGGAGTGTGACCCTTGCTCCAACAGGCAGTCCCCTTCTGAGCTTAAATCCCGCTTCGGATTTTTTAGCCCTTCTGATTTCCGGTCTCTGTCCGGTTATCGCCGTAAGGTCTTCCACCGCCCTGTCAAGCTGTTTAATGTCCTGAACTGCTTCGCCAACTCCCATATTTACGACTATCTTTTTAATTCTGGGTATCTGCATAGGCGATTTATATCCGAACCTTTCCATAAGCTTGGGAGCTACCTCTTCTTCGTATTTCTTTCTCAGTCTTGGTGTGTATTTTTCTGCAACAGCCATTACCTTTTACCTCTTACTTTTTTTCTTTTTCCCAGATAATATCTATCGTTTCACCGGTTTTTTTGTTGTACCTTTCTTTGATTATCCTGTCCCCTTCTTCCTTCAGTCTTATGCCTATTTTTACCCTCTGTCCCGTTTTTTCGTCGTAGTACATCACGTTTGAGATATGTATGGGTCTTTCTATCTCCACAATTCCCCCTTCCTGAACACCTTCTATGTGTTTAAGGTGTTTTTTTCCTATGTTTACACCTTCTATAACAACTCTTATTTTGTTAGGGTCCTGATTTCTGATTATCTGCTTTATCTTTCCAGTTTTCCCTTTTTCTTTGCCGGCTATTACTATTACCGTGTCGCCTTTTTTCAGCTTAGTTTTAACCATTTTTTATATTACCTCCGGTGCTAAAGAAACTATTCTGTAGAAGCCTTTAGACCTTATTTCCCTTGCCACAGGTCCCAGAATACGGGTTCCAAGCGGTTCAAGGTTGTTGTTTAAAAGGACTACAGCGTTGTCGTCAAATTTTATGTAGCTTCCGTCTGGTCTTCCCACCTCTTTGGCGGTTCTTACAACCACAGCTTTGTATATTTTTCCCTTTTTTGCCGTGCCGTTAGGCAGAGCGTCTTTAACCGTTACGGTAATAACGTCCCCTAACGTGGCAAAGTCCGTCTGTTTTCCGAAGTTTACTTTTTTCGGTATTCCTATACACTGTACCCTTTTGGCACCTGAGTTATCCGCAGTATTAAGGTATGTTCCTCTTCTTATCATTTTTTCCGCACCTCTTTTTGTAAATAAGTTCTCCCCGCCGGACGGCGGAAAGACAAAATAATATTTTAATATTTCAGACAGTCAAAATCAAGATTGGGAGTTGAGCACTTCAACAACGACCCACTTTTTCAGTTTGGAGATAGGTCTGCTTTCCCTTATACGGACTATGTCCCCTTCTTTACATTTGTTTTCCGGGTCGTGGGCGTAAAACTTGGAGGTTTTCTTTATCCTTTTTCCGTATAGTGGGTGTGGTAGCTGTCTTTCAACTGCCACGACGACGGTTTTGTCCATTTTGTCCGATACGACCTTTCCTATAAATTCTTTTCTTCCAGATTTCAGTGCCATTATTCACCTCCGCTCTGGGCTTGTAGTTCCCTTTCTCTCAGTATGGTAAGTATCCTTGCAATATCCCTTTTTGTCTGTTTTATTTCAGACGGCTTT
>JAADDT010000099.1 GCA_013153765.1 Aquificota bacterium | reverse complement strand
ATCAGGCTCGGCGTTTTTATCGGGGACAGGGAGACTGCCTCACTCCTTGACAGGGCAAGGCTACCGTTTAACACCACCTATCCCTCGCAGGTTATAGCACAGGTCGTCCTTACTGAAGGAAGGGAGGTTATCAAAAAGCAGGTTGAACTGATAAAAAGTGAAAGGGACAGGGTTATGGAGGCGGTAAAGGGTATCGGTGGGGTTAAGGTTTATCCTTCTGAGGCTAACTTCTTCCTGATAAAGGTGCCTGACGGGGACAGGGTACACCAATTGCTTATAGAGGAGGGCGTTCTGGTAAGGAACATGTCCCATCTGCCTAAAATGGAAAACTGCCTGCGGGTTTCTGTAGGTAAGCCGGAGGAAAACGACTACTTCGTTGAGGCTTTAAGGAAGGTTATGGGCAGGCTTTAAACCTTTTTTGCGGTAAGGATTACCACGTTTGGGAAAAGGTAGGTCTTTTCCATAAGCTTAAGTCCTTCCTTTTCCATCTCAACGGCAAGCAAGTCCGGTGTTATGAACCGTTTTATTGAGTGTGCCAGATACCTGTAGCCTTTCAGGTTTCCGGTAAACGCACCTCCCAGATAGGGCATTATTTTGTATATGTAAGTGGCAACAGCCTTGTTGATCAGACTGCCGTTTTCTATGGGGTAAAACTCCAAAACCGCCACAATCCCTTCTTTTTTCAAAATGCGGTAAAACTCGCTGAAAGCTTTTTTCCTGTCGTGGAAGTTCCTGACGCCGAAAGCCACTGTAATAAGGTCTGCCACTTCTCCCTTCAGGGGAATTTCCTCCGCTACTGCCTGAAGGAACGCCACATCAGGAAAGCTTTCCTTCCCAAGCTCCAGCATCTTTACCGCCGGGTCTATGCCTATTTTCCTGCGGAAGTCTCCCAGACAGTACCGGAAGCATTCGCCGTTTCCTGTGGCAACGTCAACAACCGTGTCCCTGTTTTTTAAAAAGCGGTAAGCCTTACGGCAGAAAACCTTCCGCCAGTGGATATCCTGACCGAAGCTGATGATGTGGTTGACCATAGAATACCTTTCGGCTATGGAGTTGAAGGTGTGTATGATGTGCTCCTTTTGAAAAAGCTCCATAATGTAATATCCTTATATTTAAGTTTTTTTACCGCTTCAAACCTAATAATACAGCTTTAAAACGGGGTGGCAACGTGCTTTTTGACCTGAAAAAGTTAGGCAGGTTGGAAGAGGCTTATTTCGTGGAAAGACCTAACCGTTTCGTGGGCATCTGCCGTGTGGGAAGCGGTGAATACAGATGCCACATAGCGGACACAGGCAGGCTGAAGGAGATACTTACTGAAGGCAGGAAGCTACTTGTGGTTAAAAACAGACCTGAAATGAAGACTGACTACCGCGTTATAGGTGCTTTGATGGAGGAAGGCTGGGTTTTACTGAACACATCCCTCCACTCCCGCATAGGAAGGGAGGCTATAAAAAGGGGGGTTCTGGGCTTTAAGCCGAAGGAAGTAAGGTCAGAATTCCCTTACGGGGACAGCCGTATGGACTACCTTGTGGACGGTAGGGTGCTGGTTGAGATGAAGGGCAGTAATCTACTTAAGGGGAACTGCTGTGTCTTTCCCGATGCTCCGACGGAAAGGGGAAGGAAACACCTTCTAAAGCTGGTGGACAGTCTGCGGAAGGGCTACAAGCCTTACATTATGATGATGGGCTTGAGGGAGTGCGACTGCTTCCGGACTAACGACGACCTTGATCCGGAGTTCGGCAGGGTTTTCAGGGAGGCTCTTAAGGAAGGGGTCGGTTTTGCCGGCTTTAAGGTGGGGATAAACGACAGGCTACAGGTCGTCCTGAAGGGAAAAATGGATTTGTGCGGGGAAGGAATATAATTATTTATTAGGGGTGTTAAATGGTTTTAAAGGGCAAAAAGATAACTGTGGGCATTACAGGTTCAATAGCCGCATACAAGGGCTGTGAACTTATCAGGTATTTACAGAAGAAAGGGGCTACCGTCAGGGCTTGCATCACGCCGTCCGGAAGGGAGTTTATAGGGGAACTTACGCTTAAGGCTCTTACAGGGGAAGAAGTCCTTTCCCATTGGAAGGACGGTAAAACCGGACTGGAACATATTTTCTGGGCAAGGTGGTCTGACGCCTTCGTTATCGCTCCTGCCACGGCAAACACCATAGCAAAGCTTTCGGCAGGGATAACGGACAACTTCCTTACCTCTATGGCACTGGCTTACGAAGGCAGTATAGTCGTGGCTCCTGCTATGAACTGTCAGATGTACAAAAATCCCGCCACGCAGGAAAACCTGAAAAAACTGAAGGAAAGGGGATACCTTGTGGTTGAACCTTCTTCAGGGGAACTTGCCTGCGGTGAGGAAGGGGAAGGCAGGCTTGCGGAGATAGACCACATATACACGGAACTGCTCCGCTCCTTACTGCCGGACTACCTGAAGGGCAAAAGGGTGCTGATAACAGCCGGCGGAACGAGGGAGTACTTTGATCCTATCAGATACATATCAAACGCATCTTCCGGACAGATGGGCTACAGTCTGGCAAAGATGGTTTACGCACTGGGCGGTAAACCTGTTTTAATATCCGCTCAGACCTGTCTTGAAAAGCCTTACGGGGCAGAGTTTATACAGGTGGTATCTGCAAGGGATATGTACGATGCGGTTATGGAAAATCTGGACAGGGCTGACGTCGTGATAATGAACTCTGCGGTGGCTGACTTTAGACCTGCAAGCTACAGCGGAAGCAAGCTTAAAAAGGACAGGGAAAGTCCCGAAGTAAGGCTTGAGGCAAATCCGGACATACTGAAGGCAGTAGGGGAAAGGAAAAGGGACGGTCAGGTTGTTATAGGTTTTGCGGCGGAAAGTGATAACATTCTGGAAAACGCAAAGGGCAAGCTGGAGAGGAAAAATCTGGACTACATAGTGGCAAACAGGCTTGACGTTTTCAGCAGGGACGAACATTCCGGCTGGATACTGGACAGGGACGGTAATGTTGTTGAGATACCGCCGATGGACAAGGAAAGTTCAGCACTTTACATACTTGAAAAAATATTTAAGAGGTGAAGGCAATGGAGTTTAAAGAAAGCGACCTTCCCGGAATAGGAAAGAAGTTTTCCATTATCACTTCAGCAGGGGAAAAGCTTACCGTTATCGTCCACGTCACGGGCAAGAGGGAGATATTCGTCTTTGAACCGGACGATTACGACGAACCTTCCTGCGACATAGTGTTAACCGAAGAAGAGGCTAACCAGCTTGGCTCGGTTTTGATGGGGGCTTACTACAGACCTGAACAGGAGAAGGAAAAGGAGGTGCTTATAGAAAACCTTGCTATAGAGTGGGTTAAGGTACCGCCTGACTCACCGCTGGCAGGTAAGACCATAAGGGAGGCTGACATAAGGAGGCGGTCGGGCGTTACGGTGATAGCCATAATAAGGGAAAACGAGACCATCGTAAATCCAAGACCTGACGAGGTGATAAATCCGGGGGATACTGTGGTGATAGTTGGAACAAGGGAACAGGTTGAAAACTTCCTGAAGGAGTTCGGCATAGATGGATGAACACAGTATTCCCTTTCTACTGCTGTTTGGCTTTCTGAACCTGTCCCTTTTCGTGGCAGGGCTTTTGGGCAAGCTTTTCAGGTTTCCTCCGATACTGTTTTACATACTGTTTGGAATACTGCTTGGTAAGGTAGTACACGGACACGAGGCTATAGAAGTTTTTAGCGAGATGGGGGTAGTCCTGCTTTTCTTCTATCTGGGGCTTGAGTTTAACCTTGACAGGGCTGTCTCCACAGCAAAAAGGATATGGTCTGTGGGCTTGATAGACCTGTTTTTTAACTTTTTCGTGGTTTTTGGTCTTATGCTTGCGTTGGGATTTGACCTGTTTACCTCCATACTTGCAGGTGGGGTTGCTTACGCATCTTCCTCCGCCATAACGACAAAGATAATCGTTGACAACCACAGGATAGCAAATCCGGAGACCGAACTGATTTTAGGTCTTATGGTTTTTGAGGACATTGTGGCTCCCGTATTACTTGCGGTTATTGCCGCACTGTCAACCGGGGCGGAGTTGTCCTTCCTGTCGGTAGGCAGTATATTCCTGAAAATAACCGCCGTCTTCCTGTTTTCCGTAAGCGTTGCTTACTACATGAAGGAAAAGATAGCGGTTTTCATAGACAAGTTCATAAACGAGGACATATTTACGCTTTTCTCACTGGGAGGTCTTATATTTTTTGCAGGTTTTACGCAATACCTTGGGCTGTCGGAAGCACTTGGGGCTTTCCTGATGGGAATGATAGTTTCCGAGTCCGGCAAGTCCCATGAGATAGAGAAGATGATGTTTGCCATAAGGGACCTTGCGGTGGCAATATTCTTCTTCCTGTTTGGGGCAGGTATCCAGTTCGGTGGACAGTTCAGCCAAAAGATGCTCCTTGCTCTGGGCGTTCTGATAGCCGTTTCCATAGTCGGCAAGTTCCTTACCGGCTTTATAGGAGGACTTATATACGGTCTGTCAAAAAGGAAGGCTATTGAGACCGGTCTTACCATTATAAACAGGGGTGAGTTTTCGGTGGTTATGTCAAAGTTTTCACCTCCTTCTATGGTGCCGTTTATAGGGATTTACGTTTTCGTAATGTCCTTTGTGGGAATAATACTTGCACAGTACGCTCCACAGATTGCAAACCTGATTATCCCTAAAAAGAAAAAGAAGAAAAAAAGGAAGGTAATAGATGAAGCACTGCTTGACTGAAGCCGTTTACGGCAGGGCAAAGGCGGTAAACCGCATCAGGGAGTACTTCGGCAGAACCGGGGCTGTTGAGGTGTTTACGCCTTACTTAAGCAGGACGCCTAACCTTGATCCTAACATCACTCCCTTATCCCTTACCGTTGATAAAGGCGAAAGGTTTACCGCATACCTCCACACCTCACCTGAATACCAGATGAAAAAGCTACTTGCCTGCCTGAAAAGGGACATTTTCCAGATATGCCACGTGTTCAGGGACGGTGAGGTTTCTGACAGGCACACCGTAGAGTTTATGATGCTGGAGTGGTACAGGGTTGGCTACGACCTTGACAGGCTTATGGAAGATACGGCAGGGCTGATGTTTGAGACAGCCGTGGAGGTGGTGGGAACCGGTCTCGTTCCGTTCAGGGGAAAAATCTACGACCTTCAGGACTGGGAAAAGATAACCGTTGAGGAGGCTTTTATCAGGTATGCGGAGGTCAGTCCTTACGACAGGGAAGGGCTTTACAGGAAAGCGGTTGAAGGGGGGCTTAAGGGGGCTTCACCGGAGGATTACGAGACGAACTTCCACCTCGTTTACTCCCTTTTCGTTGAACCGCATTTGGGGAAAGAAAAGCTTACTTTCGTTTACGGCTATCCGCCTGAATTTTCGGCACTTGCCGTCGTGGAAAACGGGGTAGGCAAAAGGTTTGAGGGATACATCGGCGGGCTTGAACTGGTAAACGGCTATCAGGAACTTACGGACGGGGCGGAACTTGGAAGGAGGCTTTCTGCAGAAAAGGAAAAAAGGGCAGAACAGGGCAGGGATTATCCGATAGACTGGGAGTTTGTAAAGGCTACGGAAAACATGCCACCTTCCAGCGGGGCATCACTGGGAATTGACAGGCTTTTAATGGTTTTATTAAATAAAGAAAACATTAACCGGACGCAGGTTTTAAATTGGATTTAATAATAAACAGACGGCGAAGGTTTCTTCCAAAAAGGCGTTTAAGGACGATAAAAATCTGGGTGTATAACATATTAGAAAACGAAAACAGCATATACAACCAGCTTTACAACGTTTTTGCACTGTTTTTGATAATAACCTCCACCATAGGGGTTTTTATAGAGTTTTTAAACCTTGAGATAAAAATACCGCCTGACCTGAAGCTTTTCCTTGACGATTACGAGGAGATAGTCCTGTGGTTTTTCGTTTTTGAGTACGTAATGAGGTGGTGGGCTATCTCTGACTTTACGCAGGACTTTTACAGGGGGTACAACGCTCCCGAATGCAGGGACAATCCGATAAAAAGGTACTGGTGCGGTCTGAAGGAAGGTCTGAAGCCTAAAATACGGTGGATGAAGACGCCTTACGCCATTATAGACCTGCTTGCCATACTGCCGGTAATCAGACCTTTAAGGGCTATCAGGATATTAAGGATACTCCGTATCCTGAAGATAGTCAGGTACGGGACGGCTATAAAGAGTATCTTCGGGGCTTTAAAGGAAGAAAGCTACCTGTTTGGAATAATATTCACACTGCTCGTTCTGTGGGTGGTAACCTTCTCCCAGCTCGTTTACATAGTTGAGTACCACTACGGCAATCAGGAACAGTTCCGCTCAATGTGGCACGCAATATATTGGGGAATAGTGACCATCTCAACAGTCGGCTACGGGGACATACATCCTGTCTCCGATGTGGGCAGGTTCATAACGGCAATAATGATAGGCGGAGGGGTTATTATAGTTGCCACAATGACAGGTGCTTTCTCCGCCGCTCTGGTTAACAGGCTTTTAGTACTAAAAGAAGGAGACCTTAAGATGGAAAAACTGGAAAACCACATAGTTATATGCGGTTGGAACGAAACCGCTGAAGAGATTGTTGAACAGATAATAAACATGAAGATAGACAAGGAAAAACCGGTTGTTATCGTAACCAATGTGCCTAAAAAGGAGTTTGATATAGAACTGCCGAGGGACATTTTTTACAAGAGGGGTGATTTTATACACGAACACGTCCTTCTGGAGGTGGGCATAGACAAGGCTGAACACGTGGTTATCGTTGCGGAAAGGGAGGAAGGTCTGTCTGAAAGGAACATAGACGCAAGGACTGCTCTGGCGGCTATGCTGGTTAAAAACCTTAATCCGATGGCAAACATATACGTGGAGGTGTTGCTTGACGAGGATGCGGACATTTTTACAAAAAGGATAAACATAAAGGAGATAATAATCCACGGTCAGATAATAGGAAAAATAATGTTCTCCAGCATACTCAATCCGGGGGCTACCTCCCTGATGAAAAGCCTCGTTGACAAGGAAAGGGGGATACAGAAGGTAAAAATATCCGAGATAGGCAAGTTTGACACCTTTGGAGACCTGCTTGCCTTTGCAAGGCAGTATAACTACCTTCCCATTGCGGTTGAAAGGGACGGTGAGATGATAATAAATCCTCCAGACAGTTTCAAGCTCAAAGACAGTGATTACGTCTTCCTTTTACCTTCCGGAGGTGAGGAATGAAGGTTCTGATAACGAGGGAGGAAAGTCAGGCTAAAAAGACGGCAAAGCTTTTGGAAAGGGAAGGGTTCGTTCCAGTCCTGTTTCCCGTTATCAGGTTTGAACCTGTTGATTTTGACATCTCTGTCCTTGAAAGGGCAGACGCGGTGGTTTTCACAAGCCAAAACGGTGTAAGGTTTTTATTCCAGAAGATAGAACCTTCCTTCCTTAAGGGCAAAACTGTGGTGGCTACCGGGGAAAAGACGAAAAAGGCACTTGAGGGGCTTGGTTTTGAAAAAGTCCTTGTGCCGGAGGTTTATACCGGCAAGGGTGTTGGGGAGATGCTCGTTAAGGACGGCTCCTTCCACGGCAAAAGGGTCGTTTTCGTAAGACCTGTTGAGGGGGTTGACGAGGGGCTGAAAGCGGTTGAAGGGTATGTGGAGGCGGAAGCTCTGCCTGTTTACAGGACTGTTGAAAACTATCCTCCAAACAGGGGTGAGGTGGAAAAACTGCTTAAAGGTGGGCAGATAGGTTTTGTGATATTTACCAGTCCTTCCACTTTCAGGGGTTTTGTGAAAAACTTTCCGGAAAACTGGAGGGAACTGCTAAGCAGGACGGAGGTCTGCGTCATAGGTAGCACCACGAAGAAAGCGGTGGAAAAGGAAGGGGTAAAACCTTCAGTCGTCCCTGAAAAGTTTACCGTTGAAGCCTTGATAAAGGCTATCAGGCAACGAGTTTCTTAAAAACCGGTCTGTCTATCTGTGAGCTGTACTTCAGCTCAAAAGCCTTCTTGTTGAGCAGTTCCTTTACGAAGCTGGCGTTTAGCCTGTGTCCTCCTTTGTAGGAATAGACAGAGCCTATCAGTGGAAAGCCAAGCAGGTAAAGGTCTCCAATCAGGTCAAGTACCTTGTGTTTTACAGGCTCGTCCTCAAACCTTAAGCCTTCAGGGTTAAGCACCGTGTCGCCTTCAAAGACCACCGCATTTTCAAGGGAACCGCCTTTTGCCAGTCCCATTTTTTGGAGCATCTCAACCTCTTCAAGGAAGCAGTAAGTCCTTGCCTTTGCCACATTTTCAAAGTCTTCCTTCTGGCAGGAGTAGGTGTACTTCCTGTCTCCTATTATTTTGTTGTTGTAGCTTGCGTGGTAGGTGGCTGTAAATCCTTCCGCAGGAACGCCGTATATGAACCTGTCTTCCTCCCTTACCACCACCTTGTCCTTTAAAACGGCGTATATCTTTTCCTCGTCAAGGGTTTTTATTCCGGCTTCCCTTATCTTTTCTATGAACTGTATGGCACTGCCGTCCAGTATGGGCAGTTCCTCACCTTCTATCTCAATAAAGATGTTGTCAATTGCGGTAAAGTAAAGGGCGGCAAGCAGGTGTTCAACAGTCCTTACCTTCTTTCCGTCCTTTTCAAGCGTGGTTGAAAACTCAAATCCCTTTGCGTGTTCAACGGTGGCAGGTATTACCACGCCGTCCTTCACGAAGTTTATACCTTCGTGATCTGAAGCAGGCAGGAGTTTTATTTTTACCGGCTCTCCGGAATGGAGACCTATACCTTTTATCTCAACTTCCTTTTTTACCGTCCTCTGCTTTAAACAAAACATCTTTCCACTCCGCCACTTTTCGTTCCTGCCAGACCTGTAAGCAAAATATATGCCATTTTAAACGCCTTACATTTCGGGACGGGGGCAGACCGCCTTTGTGATTTTTTGCAAATAAACCAAAATAAACAGGTATAATATTGGAAAAAGTGCAGGTAGTTTGATGTTAGACGTCCAGTTTTTGAACGATAAGGCTTCCAAGCTGATTTTATTTTTGAAAAAGGCAAAAAAGGTTCTGGATTTGGGGAGGGAGGAGTTTGAAAAAAGTCCCATGTATCCTGACAGGGTGCAGTACTACCTTATTTCAGCCTTTAACGAGCTTGAGGAGATAAACTGCC
Source organism: Aquificota bacterium (assembly GCA_013153765.1). Classification (GTDB taxonomy): domain Bacteria; phylum Aquificota; class Aquificia; order Aquificales; family Hydrogenothermaceae; genus Persephonella_A. Next base: position 1,394 of record JAADDT010000099.1, on the reverse strand, counting down.
ACCTGCTTCGCCAGATTACGGGGGAAAAGTCAAAGGGCGGCTGTACGGAAAAGATAAGCGGGGAAGGTGTTTTTTCTGAAAAGATAAACAGGGTTTTACAGGATTACGCAGGCTACGTAAAGGGGGTTATGGAAGGCAGAAGGGAGTATTCTCCGCAGGAGTTGTTCGTCCTTGCAAGGGAGGTGGTCAACGGTCTTACAGACAGGTTCATAAAAGAGCTTTCCGGTGTGGTGAAGGAGATAAAGTCAAAAGAGCCTGAACTGAAACTGCCTGTTAATGTGAAGAAACTACAGGCACACGCCAAGGCTATCAAATCGGCTGTAAGGAAGCTTTCAAACTTCCTTACCGTTTCTGAAGAGGAGTTTTCAAAATCTCCTTTGTTCGTTGACAGGGCAAGGTATTTTGCCGTAGTCCTTGCGGACAGCTCCCTGTGGATATGCAGGCACGTCTTGAGGAAGGCAGGGAAAAAGCCTGATAAGGACTGTTTCAGCCAGCTTTCACGGGAAGGTTTCGTGTCACAGGAAACGGCAGAAAGGATACGGGGTGTCGTGGAGATGAGGGACAGGCTTGCCAATCCTGTTGAGGAAATAGACAGTAAAAAGCTTTATAAGATGCTGAAGGAAAGCCTGCCTTACTTCCTGTCCTTCCTTACGGAGCTGTCCCGCTCGCTTGTGAAAAAGCCTAACCGATAACAGACCGTAAGGACGGGCGGGAGTTAAGGAGTTTTTTGGTGTAGGGGTGTGAAGGTCTGTCAAACACGGTAAAAACGTCTCCCTCTTCAACGATTTCTCCCTTGTATATGACCGCCACTCTGTCGGCAACTTCAGCCACCACGCCAAGGTCGTGGGTTATCAGGAGTATTCCTATTCCCTGCTCCTCCTTCAGCTTTAGAAACAGCTTTAGTATCTGGGCGGAGACCGTCACGTCAAGGGCTGTTGTTGGCTCGTCAGCAAGCAGAACGTCAGGGCTGTTGGCAATGCCTATGGCAATGGCTACTCTCTGCTTCAGACCTCCGGAAAGCTCGTGGGGATACTGGTGGAAGCGTCTTTCCGCTTCAGGTATTCGGGCTTTTTTCATACTGTCAATAGCCAGCTCCACAGCCTCTTCCCTGCTGACCTCCCTGTGTGCCACGATAACCTCTACAACCTGCTCTCCAATTTTCAGAAGGGGGTTAAGAACAACGGAAGGCTCTTGGAATATCATTGATATAAGGTTTCCTCTGATGTGCCTCATCCTGCTTTCGTCTAAAGTAAGGAGGTTTTCGTAATACTCCCTTCCGCTGAAGGTTATTTTGCCTGATACCTGTGCGTATTTGGGAAGAAGTCCCATAACCGAATAACAGCTTACGCTTTTTCCGGAGCCGGACTCACCTACGAGAGCCAGAATTTCTCCTT
>JAADDT010000115.1 GCA_013153765.1 Aquificota bacterium | reverse complement strand
AAGTCGTAAGTGTATTCCCAAGCCTTTACCGTCTCCTCCGGCAGGTCAAAAATCTCCCTTACTCCCCTGCCGAAGGAGGCACTTATTGACTGCTGGTGGTGAGGCTGGAACTTAAGTTTTATGTAAATGCGGGCTATCCTGTCGTTAAGCATCGTAGCCCTTTCCCAATCGGCAGGTCTGTTTACGAATATGTCTATCAGCTCTGCCGTTTTTTCCGTAAGCTCTTCCAAAACCTCACCTTCTATTTTCCCGATGCCGTCTAACGAAATCTCCCTGTATCCCCTTTCCACAGCATCTTCAAGGAAGTTTTTTACTACAGGGTAAGTTTCCTTTACCGCGTTATAAACCTCCTCAGAAAGCCTGTAAATTCTCTTTTTCTTAGGCTTTATAAATATGGCGGAAAATTTCAGCTCAGGCTCTTTTGAAATAGGGTCTAAAGTGTCTGATACCAGTATGTTCGTAGGAAAGTGGTAAATTTTTCCGTAGCCGAAAGGTGAGAAAGCCACGCCCCTTTTTATCTTCCCCAGCTTGGCTTTAACGTATATCTGTCCTCTGGTGGAACGGACGTTAATGTAGTCGTTATCAAATATGCCCAGCTCAAAGGCGTCTTCCTCGTTAAGGAGTATAAAAGGCTCAGCCTCTCCCCTCAAAAGCTCGTGTGCCTTACCTGTTCTGGTCATGGTGTGCCACTGCTTTTTAGTCCTGCCTGTTGTAAGGGCTATGGAATAAGGATACTCCGTCTTATCAGCAGGCTCTTCATACACCGCAGGGTTGAACTTTGCCTTTCCGGAGGGTGTGGAAAACTTTTTGTCCGGATAAAGCCACTTTCCTCCCCATTTTTTAGGCAGGTCTGCGTAGCTCCAATCGGATATGTCGCAAAGCCTTCCTTCTGTGGTTTTTTTATACTCGTTAAATATCTCTTCAGGGCTGGTGTAAGAAAAACTGTCCCCCCAGCCAAGCTGTTTTGCCACCATACAGAATATTTCCCAGTCGTGTTTACACTGGGAAGGTGGACTGGCAAAGGGTTTGTTGTGTGTGATAGTCCTGTCAGAACCGGTCATAACGCCTTCCTTTTCCCCCCATTGGGTTGCAGGCAGGACGAGGTTTGCGTAATCCACAGTATCGGTAAGGTATGCGTCCTGAACTATTACAAAACTGTTCCTTAAAGCCTTCCAAAACCTGTTCAGGTTAGGCATCGTAACGGCAGGGTTCGTACAGACTATCCATACCAGTTTAATATCCCCGTTTATCATAGGCTCTACAGCCTCAACCACCGTAAGACCGGGCTTTTCCCTTATGCTCCCTTCAGGAATGTTCCAGAACCTTTCCATAAATAGCCGGTCTTCTTTGTTCCTAACGTCCCTGTATCCGGGAAGACCGTTTACCAGATAGCCCACTTCCCTACCTCCCATTGCGTTAGGCTGTCCCGTAAGGGAAAATGGACTGCCCCTTTCGTTTATCCTGCCGGTGGCTAAATGGACGTTTATCAGGGAGAGGTTTTTCATCGTGCCGTTTGAGGACTGGTTAAATCCCATCGTCCAGAAGGAAAGGACTTTTTTACTGAAGGCGTAAATTTCCGTAAGCCGGTATATTTTTGCTTCCTTTATACCGCATATTTTTGAGGCAACTTCGGGAGGGTATTTTTCCGCTTCCTTTAAAGCTTCATCAAAGCCTTCCGTGTGGTTTTTTATAAAATCCTGATCTATCCAGCCTTTTTTGTGAAGCAGGTATAAAACGCTGTTAAAAAGAACCGTATCAGTCCCCGGTCTTATATCTATCCATAAATCGGATTTTTCTGCGGTGGCTGTATAGACAGGGTCTATCACGACTATTTTCGCTTCAGGGTATTCCTTTTTCCTGTTTAAAACTCTTTTGAAAAGAACCGGATGGGTCCAGCTGGCGTTTGAACCGGCAAAAACGAATCCGTCTGCGTCGTCTATGTCCTCGTAGCTTGCAGGAGGACCGTCAGAACCGAAGGACAGTTTGTAGCCCATCACCGCCGAAGCCATACACAGCCTTGAGTTTGCGTCTATGTTGTTCGTTTTTACGAAGCCTTTTACAAACTTGTTTATTACATAACTGTCTTCTGTGGTAAGCTGTCCGGATATGTAAAAGTAGTTTTCGTCAGGTCTGTTTTCCTTTAGTTTTTCGGCTATTATCCTTACCGCCTCCTCCCAGCTTATCTGCCTGAACTGGTCTTTCTTGTTTTCCCGATAAAGTGGAGAGGGAACTCTGCCTATGTCCATAACCTTCGGGTAAGGGATAGGTTTTAGGCACAGGTCTCCCTTTGTCGCAGGATGGGACTTGTCTCCCCTTATTTTTATTCTGCCTTTTTTATCCTTAAATATTTCTAAACCGCAACCAACTCCACAGTAAGGACACTGGGCTTTCGCCAGCACCTCTTCCATCACATTACTCCTCTATAGGTTTGTTTATCTCCCTGCCGTAAGCTTTCCAGAGCAGGGCTGATATGATTATTGCCATCATTGAAAGGATAACGTAAACGATAAAGCCTTTTGAGTATCCCACAACACCGTAATTCTGGACGAACAGACCTAAAATAGGAGGAACCACAAAACCGCCGAAAGCCCCCAGACCTCCGACCCAGCCGGCGGCTCCACCTGTGGCGTGAGGAACGTACTTTGGAACAAGCTTGAAAACGGCACCGTTTGCTATTCCCATACCTGCTCCCATCAGCACCTCACCTGTAAGGGATACGGAGAAGGCAGTATTTCCCCCCAGTATTACTATTACCGCCCCGACCAGTATGGTAAAGAAAGCCATTATTGATACAAGCTCTCCACCGATTTTGTCAGACAGCCAGCCTCCGAATATTCTGATAACGGAAGCAAGCAGTGAAAAGCCGAAGGCCATAAGCAGTCCTGCGTGTCTTACCTCCATATCGTAGCTCTCAACCCAGAAAACTATGAACCAGCCTGTAAGGGCTAAAAAGCCCCCAAAAGAGGTGAAATAAAGGGCTACCAGAGCCCACGTCTCTATGTGTCTTGCGGAGTTTTTCAGGGATTCTATAAGACTTCCTGTAGGGATAAGCTCCTGTCCCAGCTCCCTTGCCTTCCTTATTGCCACGTCCCTTGGAAAGCCGGCTTTTATAAGCTGGAAGTAAGGTGCGTCCTTTGCAAAGATTATGTAAATAACCGTTCCAATCAGTAAAAATCCAAACCACAGTATATAGGACATTGTAAGTCCTATCTCCTTCAGGGCAAACGGCAGTAAAAGTCCGAAGATGCCCGGTGCAAGGTTTCCAACGCCTGCATAGACGCCGAGGGCAAATCCCTGTTTGCTTTCAGGAAACCAGTATGCGGTCTGGGCTATGCCGACGGAAAAAGTGGCTATTCCACAACCGCTTAAAAATCCGAAAAACAGGATAAGCCAGTACATCCAAGGCTCAAGGTTAGGGTAATACAGGTAAAGGAGTGTTGAAAGACCTGCCATTCCTATAACGGACAGTATTAAAAGGGTGGCAAGTGGTATTTTACCGCCTACCTTGTCAACCCAAGCGGCAAAGGGTATTCTTAAGAGTGAACCGGTAAGGTTCGGTGCGGCAACAAGCAGACCGAGTAAAACGCCTGAAAGTCCCAGTATTTCCTTCAGGTTTTTTGCCACAGGTCCGTAAAGGGAAACAGCCGCAAATCCTATAAAAAAGCCAAAGGTAGCCATAGCCAGACCTAAAGCCGGACTGCCCTTTACCTGATGGTCTTTAACCTTCATAAAAACTTGCCTCCTATATGCTTTCTAAATCCTGCTCCACTTCGGTGAAAACTCTGTACCTTTTTTCAGGTTTTTTGGTTATCATTTTCATAAGAACCTTTTCAAAGTCCTTTTCAACATTTATCCCCAGCCTTGACGGTTTTTCCGGCTCCGGCTGGTCGTAAATCTCTAAAATGGAAGGTCTGGAATAGGGAGGTCTTCCTACCAGTTTTCTGTAAATCTGGTATCCGTATCCGAAAATCTCCTCCTCTTCGGAAGACTTACACAAAACGCTGTCGTTTATCTCAAGCCGTAAATCCCAGCCTTTTTTTTCCATAAGCAGGTTGAAAAAAACCAGAAACCTTACAGCCTCTTTTGACAGTCTTGTTAAAACTCTCCTGTAAAACTCCTCAAAGCTTTCGTTTTTCTTCATTAGCCTCTGGTATTCCCTTACTATCTCCCTGACGTGGAGATGAACCTGATCAAGGGAAACGTTTTTTATCAGCAGTTTCCCCTCCCCACTTTCCCCTGTCATAGTCCCGCCGTAGTGTATGTCAACGCCCAAAACAGCCTGCCCGTCTTTCCTGAACTTTACTCCCATAAAGCCAATATCCCCAAGACCGTGTATTCCACAACCTTTCTGGCAGGCAGACCAGTACATCCTTATTTTTCCGGAAGCGTCTGGGAACTCAGCTGTAAGGTAGTCTGCCACTCTAATGGCATCGGGCTTGTTAGGTATAACTCCAAAGGGACAGTGTTCCGTCCCTGCACAGGCAACAAGGTCCGAAAAGAATATGGAGGTTTTGTTTTTGTATTTTTTAAAAAGGTTTTCAGAAAGCAGGCTACCTATCCTTTCTTCAGGAACGCCTACAATGTAAAAGTTCTGTTCCACCGTAAGCCTCAACTCTCCCCCGCCGTATTCCCGGCAGAGTTCACCAGCTTCTACCATCCCCGTCCCGGAAAAAATACCGGACGGGACTACCGTATGCACGGCAAAAGTCCCGTCCTTAAGCTGGACTTTATCTGTTTTATCTCCCCCCTGAATGGGAGTGAGGGTCGTTCCCCCACTTCCGTATCCCCTTCCTCCTTCTATTTCAACCGCTTTTATTATCTCTTCCATACCTACTTCATCTATCAGGTATTTAAGCCTGTTTTTGTTCCTTGAGTGTTTAAAGCCGTACTTTTTGAAAACTGTGGCTAACGCTTTAAAAAAAGGGGGGACCTGGTCCCCCAGAAGGAACACATCGGCAGGCTTAGCAACGGCTCCAACCTTTCCGCCGAGGAAAACGTTGAAGCCAAATATTCCGTCCTTTTCAGCAAGTATGAAACAGGCATCGTGTCCGTAAGCGTTGCACCTGTTTGAGTAGCTACCTGTTATGGAGATGTTAAACTTACGGGGCAGACTGCATATCCATTCTTCCTTTTTAAGGAATATTTCCTGTATCTGCTGGAGTATGTCCCAGGTGGATATGACGCTGTCAAATGCAAGTCCGTCTAAAGGGTCCTGAACAATGTTCCTGAAGTTGTCAACACCTGTCTGGAATGTGGTAATTCCTACGCTTTCAAGCTCCCTCAATACTACCGGTATGTCCTCTATCCGCAGGTACCGGAGTTCTACCTGCATTCTGGTCGTAAGGTCTATGTAGTCGTTGCCGTACTTTTTTGCCAGCTCTCCTATCTTTACAGCCTGAACGTGGTTAAGCCTGCCCCCCGGTATCCTTACTCTCAGCATAAACCGTTCCGGCGTGGCAGGTCTGTAGAATATGCCGAAGCATTTTAAAAAGTAGTTAAGGTCGTGCTCCGGTATTGAGGAAAAGCCCTTTTCTGCGTAGTATTCAAGCTTTTCCCAGGCCTCCTTAAAAGAATGCTCCTGTTTCAAAAGCTCTATCTTGTTAAGCTTCCTGTTTTTCTCCTCGCTAATCCTTACCAGTTTTTCCATTTCCACCTGCTTGTTAACCGTTTAATAACCGTATATTCAATAACCGTGCCAAAACTGAGAAACACGGAAAAATCAATAATTCCACGATTTTCTGGTAAAATCTGTAAAGGTTTTTTTCACAAAAAGTGTGCAAAGGAGAAAAGGGAATGCTCCAGTTCTTGAAAAAGGTCGGTGCGGGAAAGAAAAGGTTTAAAGACCTTACGCAGGAGGAGGCTTACACGGCGGAAAAAAGCATAATAGACGGCAGGGCAACAGACCTGCAAACAGGTGCTTTCTGGTCTGCCGAAAGGATAAAGTACGCGTCTATAAATGAGTTGAAAGGTTTTATTGACGCACACAGGGAGTATATGGATTTTATAGACCTGCCTGTAAAACCACTTGACCTTGCGGTAAACTACGACGGGAAAGACAGGTCTGTCCACATCCTTCCGGCGTCCATATTCATAGCTACAAGCTGTGGAGTTTACCTTTCCGGACACGGTGCGGAGAAAGTCCCTTCAAAATACGGAATTACGTACCATCAGGTTCTTGAGAAGATGGGAGCAAAAACGCCTGCAAAAAAGGAAACTGTGGTAAAAGCTCTGACGGAGACAGGTTTTGGTTTTGCCCATCAGAGCTTATTTGCACAAAAATTGTTCAACCTGATGGAAAAAAGGAGGGAGTTCGGTTTAAGGACTTACCACAATACGATGGAAAGAATGCTAAATCCTTTCAGAACGGACAGGGTGATAACAGGCGTGTCCCATCTTCCGTACATTCAGAAATACACCGAACTTGCAAGGTACGTGGGAATGGAAAAGATAACCGTTTTCAAAAGCCTTGAAGGTGGTGTTGAACCTTTCCCTAACCACGAAACGAAGGTTTTTTTCAACGGCAGGGAAACGGTGGTATATCCTGAAGGCATTGATAAAAACGCCGTTTTAAGGAGAATAACTGCGGAGGAAAACGGAAGGCTTTGCCTTGATCTGCTACAGGGAAAAGACAGACAGCTTGAGGAATTTGCCCTTTTGACGGCAGGAATACTTATGGTGGCTTACGGTCTTTACGACAGTTTGCCGGAAGCTGTGGAAATGGGCAGGGAGGCTCTACATTCCGGCAAAGCTTACGAAAAGTTTAAAAAGTACGCAGAAATAACCGAGAGGGAGGTGTTATGAGGATACACTACATACAGCACGTCTATTTTGAAACGCCTGCAAACATATACAGGTGGGCTGAAGAAAGGAACCATTCCATAACGGGAACGAGGCTGTTTTTGGGAGAAAAACTTCCCCAGACGGACAGTTTTGACATGCTGGTGGTGATGGGAGGACCTATGGGCGTTTACGACGACGACAAATTTAGCTGGCTGAAGGAGGAAAAAAAATACATAGAAAAAGCCATAAAGGAAAACAAAAAGGTTCTGGGCATCTGCCTCGGAGCACAGCTGATAGCCGATGTTCTGGGAGGAAAGGTTTACAAAAACAGGGAAAAGGAGATAGGCTGGTTTCCCGTAAACCTGACTGAGGAAGGGAAAAGGTCTGGGATTTTTTCCGTACTGCCTGAAAGCTTTGTCCCCTTCCACTGGCACGGCGATACCTTTGAGATACCGGCTGGAGCGGTACATACGGCCTCCAGTGAAGCCTGCACCAATCAGGCGTTTGAGTACAACGGCGGGAAGGTGATTGGACTACAGTTCCACCTTGAGACAGACCTGCCCTCCGCACAGGCTCTCATTGAAAACTCCGTTCAGGAATTAATGGAAGACGGCAGGTACATACAAAAGCCGGAGGAAATACTGTCAGAAACGGAAAACTTCCGCCGGATAATGGAGCTTTTATACCGTTTTATGGACAGGTTTGCGGAGGTTTAGGAAAAGGACAGTTCCCAGTGTAAGGAGAAAGGACAGGAAGAAAACCAGTGCCACGAGAGGGTAGTGGCTGTTCCAGAACGAGTTTTCCTCTATCAGGTAAACCCTGTCCAGAATAATACCTTCCTCAAACAGGTTAAGGGTGGAGACAGGCTTGCCTACAGGGTTTATTACGGCGGAAATGCCTGTGTTCGCCGCCCTTACAAGGTACCTGTTGTTTTCTATAGCCCTTACTCTTGCCATCTCAAAGTGCTGGAACGGTGCGGAAGTTCTGCCAAACCAAGCGTCATTGGTAATGTTCACTATCAGGTTTCCCCTCCTTGAAAACTCCCCTACGAAAACGGGAAATATGGCTTCAAAACAGACAAGAGGGACTATCTTAAACTCCCTGTATTTTAAAACCTTCTTTTCCTTACCTGCAAAAAAGTCGTATCCCTCCAGATAGGGAAAAAGCTTCCTTAAAAAGCCGAAAGGTGAAGGGACGTACTCGCCAAACGGGACGAGTTTTATCTTACTGTAGTAATCAACCGGCTTTCCGTTCTCGTCTATAAGAAAAACGGAGTTGTAAAGGTAAAGCTCCTCCCCTTCGTAAAACAGGTTGTCAAATCCTGCCAGTAAAGGTTTTTTCACTTCCTTTAGCCTATCAAAAAAGTAAAGCTGGTAAACGTCCGCAGGCTCAAGCAGTGGATAGACCGGAACGGCAGACTCGGGAAGTATTATAAGGTCAACCGGATATTCAGACGCTTTTTTAATCAGGCTTAAATATTTGGCAATCACGTCAAGGCGACTGCTTTCGTCAAGCTTAACGTCCTCCGTAATGTTGCCCTGTATAACGGCTATGTTTTTCGGTATTCCACTGTCCCTGTAGTCCCCTATCCTTCCCTTTCCCCATACAAACAGTCCTGCAAAAAGCAAAATGGAAAACAGAACCAGACCTGCGGAGGCTGGCGTCCTGTCCCTGTAAAACAGGTACATAGCCACGGCGAAGAAAACCGCTAAAAAGGAAAGGGAATAAACACTGCCGAAAGAAACGACCTGTGCCACCGGATTTATGTAAGACAGTGTGTAGCCCAGCAGGTTCCACGGAAAGCCGGTAAAAGGGAAAAACTCCCTCAACACCTCAAGGGCTGTCCACAGGAACGGAGCCAGAAACAGGTAGTATTTTAGTTTCCTTAAAAAATAAAGGGCTGTTCCAAAAGGGACGAACTGGAAAAGGGAAAAGACGGCAGAAAAGACGACCAGCATAAGGGCAGAAACGGGAAGGCTAACATCACCGTAGTAGCTGGTGGCAAAAACTATCCAGTAAAAGGAAAACACCGTAAAGGTAAAGCCGGCTGTAAAAACCTGAAGGAAAGCCTCCCTGTAGTTTTTTGCCCTTTCAACCTGCATAAAAAGAATGAAAAATCCCCCCAGATAAACAAACGGCAGGAACGTATTGGGAAAGGATAGGGATATTAACAGTCCTGCCAGTGCCGATAGGAAAATTTTTTTCATACTGCCCGTCCCTTTCCCATTTTATTAAAAATCAATTATAATCTATTTCTGCCTTAATAAACGGGAGGAGTGCAGATGGGAAAACTGAAGGTTGTGGTTGACAGAATAATATGTGAAGGGATAGGTCCCTGTGCTGAAGAGACAAAATACATAGAGCTGGACAGGAAGCATAAAGCGGTAATACTTGAGCCGGGAAAGGATAAGGAAAAGGTAATGGAAGAAGCCCAAAAGCTGAAAAGACAGGAGGTAATACTTGACCTTACGCCTGAGGAAGAAGAAGAGATTTTCAGGGCAGCTGAAGCCTGTCCTGTAAAGGCTATTTTTATATACGACCCGGATACCGGCGAACAGCTGTATCCTTAAGAGCCCAGTATCCTTCTCAGTCTCCTTTCGGCGTCCTTTTCCCAGCCCCTTTTACCGTCCGAAAGCTGGAGGGCTTTTCTGTAGTTTTTAGCCGCCTCGGAAAGCCTTCCAAGTGCTTCGTAGCTCCTGCCTAAGAAGTAGTAAACGTCCGGAAAGTCCGGTATCAGGTTTTTTGCCTTTTCAAGGTAGTAAATGCTTTTTTCGTACTGTTTTAGCTTAAAGTAGCCGTATCCTGCAAAGAAGTGTGGCTTGAAATAAAGTTCGTCAAGTTTTGTAGCCTTAACGGCAAGCTCGGTCCCTTCCCTGTACTTGTCTTCAGATAGGAGTATGAAGGCTTTTAGCGTAAGTGATGCATTGTTGTCAGGGAAAAGCTGTAGGGACTTGTTCAGCAGTTCAAGGGCGGCTAACTTTTTCTTCTGGACGAGTTTTTCCTTTGCCTGATAAAACAGGTCAAAGGAGGGTTTTGTTTCTTCTAATTTTTTCTTAATCCTGTGGAAGCGTGGTGTGTCCTTTATAAGCGGTCTGTTCAGGTCAAGCTTTGCTATAAGCTCTTTTACCTCTTTTATACGGGTTTCCGGTAAAGGGTGTGTCAGTAGCCATTCCGGTTGTTTAACCTTTTCCATTTTTTTGAATATTTTGAATGTATCAAGCAGTCCCCTCGGGTCGTAGCCGGCTTCGTAGGCAAAACGGACGCCTAACCTGTCAGCCTCCCTTTCCTGATCCCTGCTCCACTTGAGGGATATTAGCTGTGCCCCTATCTTGCCGAAGTTCATCAGAATGTCCCCGTACTTGGTCTGGTAAGCAAAGATGCTTGCCACAGAAAGGAGTATGTTCATACCGTACATCTTTTCAAGGAATTTTGCGTGGTGTCTTGCGTTTATGTGGGCAAGCTCGTGGGCTATAACTCCGGCGAGCTCGTCCTCCTTGTTCAGGGACAACACAAGCCCCCTGTTGACGAAAACAAAGCCTCCGGGAAGGGCAAAGGCGTTAACAGCCTGCGTGTTCACCAGATAGAACTGGTAGTTCAGTTTCCGTGGAGTGTGTCTGGCTATTTTCTGACCTATTTCCTGTATGTACTGCTGGACTTCCCTGTCAGGATACCGTCCGTCGTTTTCGTCAATAGCCATAGGGACATACATCTTCCCTATCTGGACTTCCTTCTCCGTCGGCAGGAGGGTAAACACCTCTTTACCTGCCAGCGGGTCGTAAGTCCTTGCACAGGACACAAACAGTAAAGCCACTGCAAAAAGTATTACTTTCCTCATCATTCTATATTCTGCACCTGTTGTCTGATTTTCTCAAGCTGGGCTTTCATCTCCACGGTATAGGGAGAAAAGTCCGGCATCTTATTTCCCAGCGTGTTTATCTCCCTGTGCATCTCTTGACACAGGAAGTCCATCTTCCTTCCTATAGGAGCGTCCAGATTTAAAAGCTCCTTAAACCTTTTTATGTGTGATTTTAACCTTACAATCTCCTCCGTAATGTCCATCTTGTCAGCCAGTAAGGTTGCCTCTATGAAAGCCCTTTCGGAATACTCTTCCCCAAGCAGTTCCTTCAGCCTTTCCTGAACCTTTTCCTTTGCCTTTTGTATTATCAGGTCTTTTTCTTC
>JAADDT010000119.1 GCA_013153765.1 Aquificota bacterium | reverse complement strand
AGTGAAAAAACCAGCACAAAAAAGCCTGCCAGTATTTTTACCCTGTTAAGTTTCATAAACCAAGCTTACTCCGTAAAAAACCAAAAAGTTAACAGCCAGATATACCAGATGGTAATGGGAAATCTCAAAAACACCCGTCTTGAAAAATAAGATAGAACTTTTTATCCCTATGTCTATAGAAATAACCGCCAAAACCAGCAGTCCTTTAACGAGGAAGCTGGAGTAGTAAAACTTTTCCTTAAACAGGTTAGTAATAAAAACTATCAAGACCTTTGTAAGCGTGTTAAAAACCAGTCCTACCGGCGAAAGGAGGTCCTGAAGTATTCCTACGAAAAGCGCCAGCTTTACGGACTGTTTAACCGGATTTTTCAGGGCGTACAGTATTACAAAAATGGTCAGGAAGTCCGGTACCACACCGCCGACGGAAAAATACTTTGACAGCACTGAGGTTTGGAATAAAACAAGCAAAAGACCTGTAAGGTATGCCTTCATTCCTTCTTATCTTCCTGCTTTCTTAGTATTACCACCACGTATTCCACCTTCAGGGGATTTAGGGGCAGTGATACGGACACCTTCTTGTAAAACTCACCTTCCCTGTACGAAACGGACTTTACTGTTCCGATAGGTATCCCTTCAGGCAGGTCTCCGTTGACGCCTACAGTCTCAATTATGTCTCCTACCCGGACGTCCTGCTCCGGCTTAACGTAAAGGAGTTTTCCTTCTCCCGGGGACTTTCCCTGATAAAAAACCAGCTCTCCGGTCTTCCTGCACCTGCCGGTAATACGGAAGTTTTTGTCAGAAGTAAGTATGACGGAGGAAGACCACCTGCCTACCTGATAAACCTCACCAAGCAGGTAGCCGTTTGCAACGACCACATCACCTTTTTTAACACCGTCCTTTGAACCGATACCTATTATGATAAAACTGTTCCAGCTGTCCGGAGAGTAGCCTATTACCTTTGCCACCTTAAAGTGGACTATTTTGTTTTTTTCAACGTAGTTAAGTATCTGTTTTAAATACCTGTTTTCCTTTTCTACAGTTTTAAGGTAAATCAGCTGTGTTTTTAGTATTTCAACCTTCCTTTTAAGCTCCCTGTTTTCTTCGGAAAGCTTTTCCTTTGAGGAAAAAAGCTCCACACCTTTTGAAAAGAAGTCCTTCACAGCTCTTACCGATTTCAAAACCGGTGCGGACACATCAAGGGCAAGCTCCTTAACAGGGCTTATCCGTATAAGGACTGTGCCACCGATAACGATTAAAGCTCCCGCCAAAAAAAATATAAAAAATTTTTTTTTCATTTTACTGGAAGGAGATTTTCTTTATCAGGTCAATGTCGTCTATCGCCTGTCCTATACCTCTTGCCACCGCAGTTAAAGGATCATCACAGTAGTAAACCGGCAGGTTAGTCTCCTCACGCAGTCTTATGTCAAGACCGTGGAGTAAAGACCCTCCACCTGCAAGCACTATACCCCTTTCAACAATGTCCGCAGAAAGCTCGGGGGGAGTTTTTTCAAGGGCAATCCTTACAGCGTTTATTATGTTCTGTATAACGTTTTCAATTGCGTGTCTTATTTCTTCACCTTTTATCTCAACGCTTCCCGGCAGACCCCTCAGGTCCCTTCCGGGAACCACAAGCGTTTTGTTGTCCCTTTCTGACGGATAGGCAGAACCAAGCTCTATCTTTATCCTTTCGGCGGACTGCTCACCGATAAGAAGGTTGTGTTTCCTTTTCATGTATTGGATTATAGCCTCGTTCATCTCGTCTCCCGCCACCTTTATGGACTCGGAAAGAACCAGACCTGACAGGGAGATTACCGCTATTTCCGAAGTTCCGCCACCTATGTCAATAATCATATTACCGCCGGGGGACTGGATAGGCAGTCCTGCTCCAAGGGCGGCGGCCATAGGCTCGGCTATCAGGAAAACCTCCCTTGCTCCTGACTGTCTTGCCGCATCTATTACGGCTCTTTTTTCAACGGTGGTTATGCCGGAAGGCACGCCTATTATTATTCTGGGACGGGGACGGAGTATTTTTGATACGGGACTGCTGGAATGGACTTTTTTTATGAAATACTTCAGCATCTCCTGTGTAACGTCAAAATCAGCTATGACGCCGTCCTTCAGCGGTCTTACAACCTCAATCTCTTTAGGCGTTTTTCCTATCATCTGTTTTGATTCTTCACCGACGGCTATAACCTTGCCTGTCCTCGTGTCAACGGAAACTATTGAAGGCTCCGAAAGGACAATTCCCTTTCCCTTCACGAAAACAAGCGTGTTTGCAGTACCTAAATCTATACCTATATCGTCGGAAAACATACCGATGATTTTATCTAAAAACATAATCCCTCCATTGATTTTTAAAGGATAAAAAAGCAAATATATTATAAACTATTATTTAAAGTTAAAAATTCTCAAGTGGAGGTAGCAATGTTCAAAGGTTCTGTGGTAGCACTCATAACACCTTTCAAGGACGGCTCAATAGACAGGAAATCCTTAAAGTCTCTCATAGAGTTTCACATAAAAAACGGCACAGACGCCATAGTGGTGGCAGGCACGACAGGGGAAAGTGCCACACTTACTTTTCCCGAACACGAAGAACTGATAAACCTTGCGGTAGAGTATGCAGATGGCAGAATTCCCATAATAGCCGGTACTGGGGCAAACGCCACCCATGAGGCTATAGCCCTTACAAAATCGGCAGAAAAAGCCGGGGCAGACGGCTCACTGCAGGTAGTCCCTTACTACAACAAGCCGACGCAGGAAGGGATTTACCAGCACTTTAAGGCAATATGTGAGGAGACGAACATTCCTCTCATACTGTACAACATACCTTCCAGAACCGGCGTTGACATGCTACCGGAAACATTTGCAAGGCTTTACGGGGATTTTCCTAACGTTATAGGTCTGAAGGAAGCTACAGGAAACGTGGCACGCGTTTCGGAGACCATAAACCTTACAAACCCTGACGTTGTAATACTTTCCGGAGACGACACCCTTACCCTCCCTATGATGTCTGTAGGGGCAAAGGGCGTCATATCCGTTGCAAACAACCTTATACCTAAAGAGATAGCCGAGATGTGCAGGCTTGCACTTGACGGAAAAATACAGGAGGCAAGGCAGATACACGACAAGTACTGGAAGCTGTTTAAAGCACTGTTCATAGAAACAAACCCTATTCCTGTAAAAACAGCCGCATACCTGATGGGACTGATTGACGACATAGAGATGAGGTTGCCACTTTACTACATGAAAAAGGAAAACGAAGAAATCCTGAAGCAGGTTCTAAAAGAGTACGGGCTTTTAAAATAATTTTTGCAAAACTGCAAAAGGGGAAAGCCTTCCAAGTTATGTTCTACAACAATTTCAAGTGGCATTTTTTTTGCTTGTTAAAACCTTCCATTAAAGTCCGGAGGTAATTTTTTGAAAGTAGGAATAGTCGGTGCAGGAAACATGGGCTCAAAATACCTGAAAAAATTTGACCTGCTGGGATACGACACTGTGGTGGTTGACGTTGACGGCGAAAAGCTGTCAAAACTGCCGGACAGCTTCAAAAAGTATACAGACCTTGACGATGCACTGGAAAGGGAGGACATTACCCATCTTTTCGTTGCCACCTCTCCCAATCTCCACGTGCCGATTGCCAAGAAAGGGCTTGAAAGGGGAATAAACGTTATGGTGGAAAAACCGCCTTCCCTTAACCCTGAAGAACTGGAGGAGGCTATAGACCTTGCTCATAGCAAGGGAGTTGTATTGGCTGTGTCCGAAATAGAGCTGAGGTCAAGCTCCGTAAGGAACCTGAAAAAACCGCAAAAGGTAAAAAACCTTCAGGCTTACAGGCTCAATCTGGGGAAGGGATACATAAACCCGTTTTACGACCTTGCTTGGCACGACCTTTACATAATAAGCTACCTGCTGGGCGGTTTTACCATAAAAAAAGTGGTTGACAGGGGAAACCTGTTTGACATAGAAGGTGAAACGGGGGAAGGGAGTTTTACACTTCAGGTGGCGTGGAACCACAGCTTTTTAAAAAGGGAATGGCTGATGGAAACGGAAGAAGGGCAGGTGGTACTGGATTTTGTGGAAGACAGGATAATCTACGGGGACGGCACTACCGTGGAAAAAGACGGCGTTGACAAACTGGAACTGATGATAAAACAGTTTACTGCAAGTCCTTCATTTGAAAGCTCTTACAGGGCTTTAAACATACTGAAAGAGTTTGAAAAATTTTCCGGATAAAGGAGTGGAGATGATACCGATAATCAAACCTGTGTTCGGTGCAGAAGAGGAAAAAACCGTACTGGAAATCATAAGAAGTGGACAGATAACGAGGGGGAAGTGGACTTTAAAGTTTAAAGAAAGCTTCAGCAACTACATCGGGGCTACGTTCTGCCATACAGTATGTAGCGGAACGGCGGCTCTGTATATCTCCCTGAAGGCTATGGGAGTGAACTCAAAGGAGGACGTGGTAATAGTCCCGTCCATGAGTTTTATGGCTACCATAGATGCGGTAATACTGGCAGGTGGAACGCCTGTTGTGGTGGACATAGGGGAGGACTACTGTATAGACCCTGTAAAACTGGAAGAGGCTGTGGAAAAATACAACCCGAAAGCGGTAATACCGGTCCACCTGTTTGGACAGCCTGCCGATATGGACAGGATAAACGGGATTTGCGGTGAAAGGGGAATACTGGTTCTTGAAGACGCCGCCCAGTCCCACGGGGCAGAATACAGGGGGAAAAAGACAGGCAACCTTGGTGATTTAGCCGCCTTCAGCTTTTACGCGTCAAAAAACGTGGCTATGGGAGAAGGCGGTGCAATCCTGACTAACAACGTTGACCTTGACGAGAAGGTATCAAACTGGATAGAGTTTGGGGACCACCCTGCACTTAACCTGCGTATTACGGAATTTCAGGCAGGTATAGGCTACTGGCAGTTAAAAAAGCTGGACGAGATGAACGAAAGGCGGAGAAAGATAGCACACCTTTACAACGAGGAGTTTAAAGACCTTCCCGGACTGATACTGCCGAAGGAGTTTGAAGGCAGGAAGCATGTTTACCACATATACGCGTTAAGACATCCGGACAGGGACACAATAGTTGAAAAGCTTATACAGAAAGGTATAGGGGCACGCGTTTACTACGAATACACACTGCACCAGTTAAGGAACGCAGAACATCTGGACTGTTCCTTCGGTGAAAAGGTATCAAGGGAGATATTCGCCATTCCCGTCCACCCTGCTTTGAAAAATGAGGAAGTCTCCTATATCATAGAAACTGTTAGGGACATAATCAACAACCTTTAGGGGAAAGCCATGAAAAAGATAGAGGGACAGCTTAACGCAAAGGGGCTGAAGTTTGCGGTGGTCGTAAGCCGTTTTAACGACCTGATAACAGGCAAACTGCTTGAAGGGGCTGTGGACTGTATAGTCAGACACGGAGGAAGTGAGAAGAACATTACCGTGGTAAAAGTACCCGGGGCGTTTGAGATACCGCAGGTGGCAAAAAGGTTAGCACTTTCCGGCAAGTACGATGCGGTTATCTGCCTTGGGGCTGTAATCAGGGGGGCAACGCCACACTTTGAATACGTTGCGGCTGAAGTAACCAAGGGAATAGCACTGGTTAGCCTTGAAAGTGATACGCCTGTGGCATATGGTATATTAACTACCGATACGATAGAACAGGCTGTAGAAAGGGCTGGCACCAAAATGGGCAACAAAGGTTTTGAGGCGGCTATGTCAGCCATAGAAATGGTAAATCTGATGAAGGAACTGGGATAGATGGAGAAAACAGGCAAATACAGGAAAAAGGCAAGGGAGATACTCTTTAAAACGCTTTACGCTTACGACCTTCGTGGCGGTGATATCTTCCAAGTCCTTGAGGAACAGCTGAAAGAAGGGGAAGTTGACGGAAAGGTAAAGGAGTACGCCTATTCAATAGCCAAAGGCATAATGGACAGTCTGGAAGACATTGACCGCATAATACAGGAAAACCTGAACCACTGGCGTGTGGAAAGGCTGGGCTACCCTGAAAGGGCGTTGCTCAGGCTTGGGACTTACGAACTGGTTTTTTCTGACGTGCCGGACAAGGGAAGGGTTTTCGTTGACATACTTGACCTTGCAAAAAAGTATCTGGACAGTGAGGAAAGCATCAAGTTTATCAACGGCGTTTTAAGTGCCATACACAAAAAGAACCAAGACGTGCAGGTATGAGAATAGCCCTCATATCGGACATCCACGCCAATATACACGCCCTTGAGTCTGTGGAAAAAGACCTGAAAAAGGAAGGTGTTGATACCGTTTTCTGTCTGGGGGACATTGTGAACTTCGGTGCCCATCCTCAGGAAGCTCTCCACTGGGTCAGGGAAAACTGTAGTATAGTGCTTAAAGGGGAACACGACCTTTTCGTGGCTGACCCGGGGGAGGTAATACTGTCAAATCCGTACGCAATCCAGTCTGCAGACTGGACTTACGACAGGCTTTCGCAGGAGGATTTTGATTACATAAACGGTCTTGACAACTTTTACGAGGAGGAGGAATTCATACTTACACACGACGAACCTTCCATTCCGGGAACTTACCACTTCCTCACCTCCTTAAGGGACGCAAGGGAGACTTTTACCTGCTTTGACAACCGTTTTTGCTTTTACGGACATACGCACCTCCAGATACTTTTCGTCAGGGATAGGGACGGAAGCGTGTCAGCCCAGACAGGTGGCAGTTATAACTACGAAGACGGACAGCAGTTTTTAATATCGGTAGGCAGTGTTGGACAGCCACGGGACAGGGACCCGCGGGCAGGCTACCTTATCGTTGACACGGAAAAAAGGGAGATAACCTTCAGGCGTGTTGAGTACGACGTGGAAAAGGCTGTAAGGGACATAATCTCCGCCGGTCTGCCTGAAGTGTTTGCCCAGATACTTAAATTCCGGAAGGATTAGCCTTCCTTCTCCTTTTTGTCCTCTTCCTTTTCTTCCCAAGGGGCAGAAATAGCCGTTTTTAACACTTTTATTATGGTTCCTTCAGCCACCTTCAGTAAAACCACCTTTTCGCCTATGCCTTTAATCTCACCTATTATCCCGCCTGAGGTAATAACCTTGTCTCCCTTTTTAAGGGAGTTTATGAACTCCTGATGTTTCTTCCTCTGCTGTTGCTGTGGTCTGTAAAGGAGAAAATAAAATATGGCTATCAGGATAACCATCCACAGCACTGCACCTATTATGCTTCCCATCGGGTCTCCGCCCTGCATAAAGCACCTCCTAACCGTTTGATTGATGTTATATTCTACTACAAACGGGGGAAAAAGACTAAAAAACAGCCTTCCGATAGGGGGGCGGACTTGACAGAAAGCCAAACAGGATATAAACTATTTAATCCAGAAAAAAACTGGCCAGGTAGCTCAGTTGGTAGAGCACGCGGCTGAAAACCGCGGTGTCGGCGGTTCGATTCCGCCCTTGGCCACCATTTATTTTCCTTCACATTCCACTTCCCAAAAGCCTTCCTTTCCGTTATTTTTATTTAATAAAGGTTGCATCTTTTTTTTACCGGTTTATATTTTAGTTTAATGTTTGAAGAAAACTTTATAATGGAAGACTAAAATTTCATCAAATAAAAATGGAGGGAAATAATGTTTAGCGAAAACCTGCTTGATAAACGGTCAAAGGAGTTCCTTGAAAACGCAAAGTTCCTTGCACAGAAAAGGAAGGACAAACTGGTTGATACTGACCACCTATTACTTGCTTTAATCTCAAAGGAGGACTCTCCCTTAAGGAAAGTTCTTGAAAAAAGGGGAATTGACACTAAAGACCTGAGGAAAAAGATAGAGGAGTACCTCCACGACCTTTACTCACAGATAGACAAGTCTGTGGCAGAGTACATAAACTACATTAAAGACCTTCAGAACCAGCTTACCCAGATAAGAAACGAAATCCTGAAAATTCAGGAGGAGCTGAAAAAGGTTGCGGCGGCTAAAAAACAGCTTGAAAACGAGATAAGATACGAAGAAAGCTCCTTCTGGGGCGGTTTTGGTAGCTCTGCCAGACTTGAGTACGAAAGGCTTTCCAGATACGAAAAGGAGCTGAAAAACAGGCTGATACAGATTAAGAACTCACTGCTCCAAATTATGGACGAGGACACGGCTGACAAGTTCATATCCGGCGACATTAACCTTTCCGCAGTGCTCTACAAGGTTATAGAAAACTCGGACTTCGTCCAGCAGTTGAAAGAGCTTGGCATATCACCGGACAGAGTTATAGTGAAAATAGCGGAAGAGGCACTTGGAACGAAAACAGGTAAAATATACGCAACGAACCTTATCAAGGTGCTTGAAACGGCGGAGAAAAAAGCCCTTGAAAAAGGTGAGGCACAGGTTAAACCTTTATATATAGTAATTGCCCTTATTGAGGCAAAGGACACAATTGCAGGAAAATTATTAGAACAAATACTATCAGGAGGAAAGGAAAAGATGAACGGGGAAAATATTCAACAAGAGATGGTAGAAGAAGAAAAATCTGCCCTTGAGAAGTTTACCATTGACCTTACGGAGCTTGCCAGAGAAGGTAAACTTGACCCTGTAATAGGCAGGGAAAAAGAGATACAGCAGGTCATAGAAATACTTTTAAGAAGAACGAAAAATAACCCTGTTCTGGTAGGTGAAGCAGGTGTTGGAAAAACGGCTATCGTTGAAGGTCTGGCACAAAAAATAGTAAACAAGGAAGTACCTGAAGAGCTGTTTGACAAAAGGATACTTGCCCTTGATATGGGAGCCTTACTTGCAGGCACCAAATACAGGGGAGAGTTTGAGGAAAGGCTGAAAGGAATTATTGACGAGGTTAAAAAGTCTGAAGGGAATATCATACTGTTTATTGACGAACTACACACAATCGTGGGAGCTGGAGCGGCTGAAGGCTCTACAGACGCAGGAAACCTCCTTAAGCCTGCACTGGCAAGGGGAGAGATAAGAGTTATAGGAGCAACAACCCTTGACGAATACAGGAAGCACATAGAAAAAGACCCTGCACTGGAAAGGAGGTTCCAGCCTGTTTTAGTTGAGGAGCCTGACGTCCAGACAACGATAGAGATACTGAAGGCGTTAAGACCAAAACTTGAACAGCACCACGGCGTAAAGATAGACGACTCTGCTATAGAAGCGGCGGCAAAACTTACCCATAGGTACATACCTGACAGAAGACTGCCGGACAAGGCTATAGACGCTCTTGATCAGGCGTGTGCAAGGAAAAAGCTGAAGCTGGTTTACGCTCCACCTGAAGTGATAGAGCTTGAAAGGAAGATAAAACTCCTTGAGGAGCAGATAATAGAAGCATCACTGGAAGGTGATTACGAGAAAGAAGCACAGCTTAAGATAGAAAAAGCCAAACTGGAAAAACAGCTGAAAGAACTGATGGCAAAATCTGACAACGAACACATCAGACTTGAACAGCTGAGGAAAAAGCTTGAGGAGATTGAAGAGCAAATTATGAAGGCGGCTGAAAGCGGGGATTACGAGAAAGAAACGGAACTGAAGATAGAAAAAGCCAAGATAGAGAAAGAGATTAAGGAGCTTGAGCGTAAAATAGCGGAAAGGACTGTAGTAACGGAAGACGACGTTGCGGAAGTTGTTTCTGACTGGACTGGCATACCACTTTCCAAGCTTAAAGAGGAAGAAATGGAAAAACTCCTCCACCTTGAGGAGGAACTCCACAAGAGAGTTGTTGATCAGGACCACGTGATAAAAACAATAGCGGAAGCGATAAGAAGGGCAAGGGCTGGCCTGTCAGACCCAAGGAAACCGCTTGCTTCCTTTATGTTCCTCGGACCTACAGGTGTAGGTAAAACGGAAACTGCCAAAGCTCTGGCGGAGCTGTTGTTCGGAGACGAGGACGCACTGATAAGGCTTGATATGTCCGAGTTTAAGGAGGAGCATTCGGTAGCGAAACTGATAGGAGCACCTCCGGGATACGTTGGATACGAAGAGGGCGGAAAGCTTACGGAAGCGGTAAGGAGAAGACCTTACTCCGTTGTCCTCCTTGACGAGATAGAAAAGGCACACCCAAGGGTGTTTGACCTTTTCCTCCAAGTACTGGACGACGGAATACTTACGGACTCACAGGGAAGAACCGTAAGCTTCAGGAACACCATAATCATAATGACCTCAAACATAGGTAGCCAGTACCTTACCCTGATACCGTTTGACGCAGACGAGGAAACAATAAAGAAAGAGTTTGAGATAGCCAAGGAGAAGGTTTTAGAAGAGGTTAAAAACTACTTCAGACCGGAATTCCTCAACAGGCTTGACGAAATACTGGTGTTCAAACCGCTCTTCAAGAAAGAACTGCTACAAATCGTTGAGCTTATGCTGAGGAACTTGAACAAGAGACTTCTTGAGAAGCACATACAGATAGAGGCTACAGATAAGGCTAAAGAGTTGATAGCAAAACTGGGATACGACCCTGTTTACGGAGCAAGACCGCTGAGAAGGGCTATCCAGAAGTACGTTGAAACTCCACTTGCAGAGAAAATACTGAAAGGTGAGATAAAACCGGGAGATGTGGTAATCATAGACGAGGAAAACGGCGAGCTGGTATTCAAGGTCAAGCACAAGGAAGAAGGTGGAGAAGAAAAAGAGAAAGAAAAGGTAGAGCAGTAAGCCAAGCCCCCGTAAGGGGGCTTTTTTTTACGGCATTACGGGAACAGTCCTCGTTTTATCCGGAATTTCACCTGTAAGGCTTTTCAGAAAAGCCTCTATAGAGTTTATCTCGTCTATAGAAAGGTTTATCCCGAGCTGTACCTTACCCATTATCCTTATGGCTTCCTTAAGGCTTTTTACAGAGCCGTCGTGGAAGTAAGGGAAGGTTTTCTCCACGTTCCTTAAAGACGGCACCTTAAAAACAAACCTGTCCTCCATATTACCTGTAAGGCTGTACCTTCCCTCATCAATCTGGACGCTTCCTGTATAATGCCAGTACGGTTCAACAAT
>JAADDT010000047.1 GCA_013153765.1 Aquificota bacterium | reverse complement strand
CCTTTACAGCCTTTAGTAAGTCCCTGCCTCCCTTTATGAAAAGGGAGTAGCCAACTTTTATGATAAGCTCCTCCCCTTCCAGCTCCTTCAGGAGGGAGTAAGCCTCTTTCAGGTCTTTAACGTCAAGGGCAAGTGCGATTTTTACACCCAAACTGACCTTCCTTTTTTTACTTTATTTATACAAGTTTTATACCGATTTTTATAATAGTGGAATTACCGCCTTTTTTCAATCAGAATAGGCAAGCTGGATAGCCTTTTTAATGTCCTCAAGTAAGGTCTGCTCTGCGGAAGGATTTCTTAACACGTAAGCCGGATGGTAAGTAAGGTAGAGTATGTACCCGTTCCAGTTTATAACAGACCCCCTTTCTTTGGTTATTGATACCTGTCTGCCTAAAAAAGCCCTTGCGGCAGTGCCACCAAGCAGGCATACCACTTTAGGTTTTATGATTTCAAGCTGTCTTTTCAGGTACGGAAAGCAGGCTTCCATCTCCCAAGGTGTGGGCGTTCTGTTTTTAGGCGGACGGCATTTACACACATTGGTGATGTAAAACTCCTCCCTTTTGTGTCCAGCCTCCTCTATCAGCTTTGTAAGGAGTTTTCCAGCCCTTCCTACGAACGGTCTTCCCTGCTTATCTTCGTCCCCTCCCGGTGCTTCACCGACAAAAACCAGCCTTGCGTCAGGATTCCCTTCCCCCAGTACCGGCTGTGTACGGTACTTATGCAGGTCGCACTTTTTACATTCCTGTATCTCCTTCCTGATCTTCTCAAGCTCTTTCAGTTTTTCTTCCGTAATGTCCGCCATACCTCCCTCCAAGTACAAGTATTCGTATCCCAGTTCCTCTAAAATCCTTATGTGCTTACTTAACTGCCCCATCTATAACCTTTACAGCCTCCTGTATGTTTTTCACCTTTATTAAAGCCTTATCCTCCACGTCAGTGCTGGCAGGGACGATAATCCTGTCAAAGCCGAACCTTTTCGCTTCCTTTATCCTGTGCTCCGTGTAGTAAACGGAACGGACTTCACCTGTAAGTCCAAGCTCTCCGAAGGCTGACATACCTTCAGGTAAGGGAATGTTTTTCAGGGAAGACAGTATGGCAAGTGCCACAGGCAGGTCTGCCGCCGGCTCTTTTACCGTAATACCGCCCACCACGTTAACGAATATGTCCCTGTCCTTCAAAAACACCCCCGTTTCCTTTTCTATGATAGCCGTGATTATGGAAAGCCTGTTTATATCAAACCCCTGCGTCTTCCTCTGCGGTACAGCATAGACCGTTTTGGAAACGAGTGCCTGCACCTCAACCAGAACAGGTTTTGAACCTTCCGTAAACGGGAATATTATGCTCCCAGCCCTGCCTACAGGTCTTTCGGCAAGGAAGAATGAGGACGGATTTGCCACCTCCTTAAGTCCCCTGTCCTCCATTGAGAAGACAGCCATCTCCCCGGCGGCTCCAAACCTGTTTTTTATTATTTTTAAAACCCTGTAAGCGTGTCCCCTTTCACCTTCAAACTGTGCCACCGTGTCAACCAGATGTTCAAGGACTTTGGGACCTGCTATGCTCCCTTCCTTGTTAACCTGACCGACTATTATAAGCGGGATTTCAAGGGATTTTGCCAGCTCGGTCAGACGGCTACTTACCTCCCTTACCTGTGAGACCGAACCTGCCGAAGAGTCAAGCTCCGTAGAATATACAGTTTGGACTGAATCAAGCACTATCAAGTCCGGCTTTTCCGTTTTCACCGCCTCTTCCACAGCCTCAAGCATCGTTTCGGAAAGGACAAGCAGGTTGTCTTTCAACGCCCCTATCCTTTCTGCCCTGAGTTGAACCTGATGGGCAGACTCTTCCCCTGTAATATATAAAACCCTGTTTTTTTCGGCGATGTTAGAGGATACCTGAAGGAGTAAGGTTGACTTTCCTATCCCCGGCTCACCGGACAGGAGTATTACCTGTCCAGCCACCATACCTCCCCCAAGTGCCTGATCAAGCGTGGATATGCCGGTTGATATACGGTCGTAAGCCTGCGTTGACTTTACCTTACTTATAGGTTCAGGTTTGGAATAGGAAGGTTTTGCCTGCTCCTTTACGGACTTTTTTGATACCTTTTCCTCCGTTAAGGTGTTCCAGCTTCCGCAGGAGGGACACCTTCCGGACCACGCCGGAAAGGAGGCTCCACATTCGGTACAACTGTAAACGGTCTTTTTCTTTGCCATAAAATTACCGGTGTTTAGTTTTTGGTTATTTAATAATAAATGACAAATTCAGGCTGAGACAACATCGTTTTTTATGGAGATTATCTTTATCCCTGCTGTGGAAAGTATGTTCTTTACCGTCCAGTTCAGTTTTGCCAGTTTTTCCTCAGGAGACAGTTTACCAAAAAGGCTCAAAAGCTTTCCCTTACCGCTTACAGTGTAGCCTGTAAGACACCTGAAGGCTATAAGACCGTCGTCTATCTTTGAGTTGTCCTTAAGCACGTTTGAAAGCCTCAGGTAAAGCGTAAGGTTCTCCTCCTTCATTGAGATACGAAGTCCCCATTCGTCCTGCTCTAACACAGGTTTAAAACCTGCCTTCTGGAGTTCTGCAAGGAAAAAGTTCCCAGCCCTCTCAAGGAAAAAACCGTTTGAAAATTGGTTTTCGTCAATGACTTCAAGTCTTTTTGCTTCAAATATTATTTCCATTTTAATACTCTCCCCCCAGAGATAGGTTTAGTTTAATATCGGGAGGAGAGGAGGTTTTATGATTTTCCACATAAACTATTTTGCAGACCGTCTGGCTTCCTCTTTAGCTATCCTGTCGCACATTTCGTTCTCTTCGTGTCCCGAATGTCCCTTTACCCAGCAAGGTTTTACCCTGTGTTTCTGCATAAGCCCGTAAATCTCCTGCCACATCTGTTTGTGTGAGATTTCCTTTTTTGAGGCGTTTTTCCAGCCGTTTTCAGCCCAGCCGTGTATCCACTGGGAAATTGCATCAACGATGTACTTACTGTCCGTGTAAAGCTCCACCTCACAGGGCTCTTTCAGTGCTTTCAGACCTTCCAGAACAGCCTTAAGCTCCATCTCGTTGTTTGTTGCGGTGGTCTTGCCCCCCTTCAGCACCTTACTGTGTTCCCTGTATTTAAGGATGGCACACCACCCTCCAGCCCCCGGATTTCCCAGAGATGAGCCGTCTGTAAATATTTTTACCTTTTTCATCACCAGCCTATTATCTCAAACGTTATCGGCAGTTCTATCGTAAGGTCTCCCTTCGGCGGTTTTTTGCCGTACTTTTTTGCAAATTCAGGCACGTATTTTTTTATCAGTTTTATCGCACCTTTATCAAGTATGTTAAAATTACTGCTGTCCACTATCTCTATGGAGCTTTCGTCAACCGAGCCGTCAGCCCTGATTTTGAACCTTACAACCAGAGAGCCTTCTATCCTTAACCTTTTTGCCATAGGAGGATAAAGGTCTTTCTTACGGGCAAGCTCGTTCAGGTATTTTTCAAGCTCCCTTATGTACTGGAGTACGGCGTCGTCCGTTTCCCTGTCTTCCTGTATCGGCTCTTCCGAGCCGTGCTGGTATATAAGGTCTTTACCCTGTAGATTAGCAACGGTAAAAGGCTCCGGCTCTATGGTAGCTTCCATGTTTACCTCTTCTATTTCCTGACGGATGTCCTGTATCTCTTCAGGCTTTACCTCCGCCACCTTTATTTCTTTCGGTTCTGGCTTTTCCACAGGCACAGGTTTAGGCTTTGGTTTTGGTTTAGGCTTTGGCTTAGGTTTCGGCTTGGGCTTAGGTTTAGGCTTGGGCTTCGGCTTTGGTTTTGGCTTTGGTTTTGGCTGTGGCTGTGGCTTTGGTTTTGGCTTTTCCGCCACCTTTTTTTCCGACTTTGGCACCTTTTTCATTACTTTGGGAGCTTTGTTTTCTTTTGGCTTTGGCTTTACTATGTTAATGTAAACTATCTTTTCCTTTTTTTCCGGTTTTTTCTTTTCAGGCTTAAAGTAAATTAGTCCGGCAAGAATGGTGGTATGTATGAAAAGGGACAGGAGCAAACCTATTAATAAAATCTTCCTTTCGTTAAGATTGTTCTTCAATGCTATTCTATTTTCGTAGTTTCTATGGTGTACCTTTCAAGTCCCTCACTTCTGCACATATCTATGACGGAGACCACCTTTTGGAACTTTGCGTCCCTGTCTGCCCTTAAAACCACTATCGTTTTGTCCGGCAGTTTGGATATTTCCTGCTTCAGCTGTTCAAGGGAGACCTTCTTGTCGTTAAGGTATATGGTTCCGTCCTTTTTTATGCTTATGACCACCTTCTTTTCCTTGATTTCCTTTGCCTCCGAAGTGTCCGCTTTAGGCAGGTTTAACGGTATTTTCCCCTCCACAATGAAGGTGGCGGTGGCAAGGAATATTATCAGCACCACCAGAATAATATCAACAAAAGGCGTCATATTTATATCGGCTATTTCCTTGTCGTCCTCGTCTATAAGCTTCATCACTCCCTCATTTCTATAGGCAGGTTTTTCTTGTACTCATAGGTCAGAAGTATTTTTTTCACCCTCCTTACGAAGTAGTTGTACGATATTACGGAAGGTATTGCAACGAAAAGTCCCATTGCGGTGGCTACCAGAGCTTCGGATATACCGGTCATCACGACCCTTATACCGAACTCCTGCGACACACCAAGGTCGTGGAAGGCTTTTATTATTCCCAGCACCGTACCGAATAGACCGATAAACGGGGCGTTGTTTCCGAAGGTGGCGAGTATTCCCAGCCTTTTCTCAAGGGAAAGTTTAAGCGTAAGTGGGTCGTACTCCATCATATTTTTTTCAATCTTCGGTATGGTGATCATCCTTTCTATCACCACGGCAACGCCCACAATACTCATAAGGATAAGAATGTAAAGAACCGGGTCCCCTCCAATCAGGGCGATGTTCAGTATCACTTCCGTTAAAGACAACTTTCTACCCCTTTACCGTATTTAAGTAATACTATTATACCAATCTTAAAAATTATTTTCGTTAAAATTTAAGTTAATTTAATACAAATTTCAAATCCCGCCACCCTTGTTTTATTATATTGGTTTACTTTAAAATTTTAAAGTATTTCATAGGGAGAAAAGAATGGAAAAGTTCACAGTTATAGCAGGTCCCTGCGTTATAGAAAACAGGGAGATACCCGGGCAGGTAGCCCGTACACTTAAAGAACTTTCGGAAAAATATCCGGAAGTGAGGTTCGTCTTTAAAGCCTCTTTTGACAAGGCTAACAGGTCAAGCGTACATTCCTTCCGGGGAAAAGGTTTTGAGTACGGACTGTCCGTACTTCAGGAAATAAAAGAAAAATACGGACTGCCGGTGCTTACGGACATACACGAATCGTGGCAGGCAAAACCTGTCAGCGAGGTGGTTGACATAATACAGATACCCGCTTTCCTATGCCGTCAGACAGACCTTCTGCTTGCGGCGGCAAGGACAGGCAGGGAGGTAAACGTTAAGAAAGGTCAGTTTTTAGCCCCTTGGGACACTAAAAACATAGTAGAAAAGCTAAAGTTCGGCGGTGCGTCCAAATTTTACCTTACCGAAAGGGGAACAACATTTGGCTACAACAATCTGGTGGTGGACTTCCGCTCACTGCCCATAATGAGGCAGTTTGCCCCGGTAATATTTGACGCCACCCACAGCGTCCAGATACCGGGAGGGCTTGGCAACGCATCGGGAGGTCAGAGGGAGTTTGCCTACCCGCTGGCAAAGGCATCAATTTCCATTGGCGTGGACGGTCTTTTCTTTGAGACCCACCCTGAGCCGGACAAAGCCCTTTCCGACGGTCCCAACCAGATACCCCTTGACCAGTTTCCCGGAATAATTGAAAATCTACTAAAACTGCGGAAGTTTGTCGTTGAAGAAGGTATTTAAATATCTGTTTGTTCTGGCTTTGGCTTATACGATAGGCTGTGGCGTAAAGGGAAGTCCTTACCCTCCCTACACAACCGCCCCCGAAACGGTAAAAAAAGCGGAAATAAAACAGCAGGATAAAAGGCTGGTGGTTTACTGGTACTACCAGCCCAGATACGCCGACGGAAGGAGTATGGACGAGCCTTTCAGCTTTGAAGTGTTTACCCTTGACGGAAAACTGATAAAAGAAATTTACAGGGAAGGGAACCTTTACTGGTTTTACTACCAATTTACGGAGGACAAAGAATACTGCTTCCGGTTTAAGGTAAAAACCCCAAAGGACGAAAGCAAACTGTCCCGTTTCTTCTGCTACATACCAACACTTGACTATCCTGAAGAAAAGCCCCGACTTTCCCTTTCCATCGTTGAGGAAGGTATTCTGATAAGCTGGAACAGGTCAGACTACAAAACGAACCTGTACAAACACAGGAAAAAAATATACTACCCCCTGCCCTTTATACAGCTGAAGGATACAAGCGTATACGTGGACAAAAACGTGAAACACGATCAGGAGTACTGCTACTACATAACGTTTGAAAACGAAAACGGCGTTGAGGGATACCCTTCCCGTATAGAATGTATCCTCTTCAGGGACATTTTCCCGCCCCTACCTCCACAAAGTCCAACCATAGTTGAAAAGAACGGTAAATACTACCTTATATGGTCTGACAGTCCTTCCCCTGACGTAATTGGATACATAGTCGTAGTAAACGGAAGACAGATAACGCCGTTCCCCGTTAAGGACTACATACTGCCACTTAAGGGCTACAGGAAGGGAGACCCTGTTGAAATTTATGCGGTTGACAGGGCTGGAAACAGAAGTCCCCCTGCTATCGTAAGGTAGAGTAATGGACTACCTTCATCTTCGGCGGTTTGTAAAGCAGGTCTATCAGATACCAGCCGGTTATAAACCCTCCTATATGGGCATACCAAGCAACACCGCCAACACCGGGGGGCGTTATCATCGCAAATAGAACCTGTATGAAAAACCAGTATCCGATAAAAAACCACGCAGGCAGTACAAAAACCATAAAGAAGAACGGAGGTATTACGGTAAGTACCTTCGCTTCAGGATAAAGCTTTATGTAAGCCGCCAGAATACCGCTTATCGCTCCGGAGGCTCCAATCATCGGAATGTAAGGATTTCCCGCCGCAAGGCTGATGAGGGACTGTGTAAGTGCCGCCCCTGTTCCGGAAAGGATGTAAAAAATGATAAACTTTACCTTTCCCAGTGCGTCCTCAACGTTGTTTCCAAAAATCCACAGGAAAAGCATATTACCAAACAGATGGGCAAACCCTCCGTGGAGGAACATTGAGGTTATTATCTTATCAAACCTGAAGTGGAGAATGTCCACAGGAAGTAAGCCGTACCTGTGTATGAAAGCCTCAAGCTCGTGCCTTGGAAGGGAAACCTCGTACATAAAAACGGCAACGTTTATGATTATGATAAGTATGGTAAGGATAGGAAAGCTCTTTGTCGGAATGTTGTCTTTTATAGGTATCATAAACCTAACCTCTTTTTTTTAAAATGATAACACAGGTTAGGGAAAAAAGATAAAAAGGAGGCTCCGTTGCAGAGCCTCAAGAATTTTGGGGGAGGGGGGGAGGTGCTTAATAATATACAGTTTTGATATTAACTTGTCAAGGATTTTATTAAAATCTTTAATGCCTCATAAGTTCCCTTTCCCAGATGTATTTATCAGCCGCTTCCGGACCTTTTCCTATTACGTCAAGCCAGCCTAAAAAGTCCGGCACCCAGTCAAAAACTATGTAAGCAACGGTAAAGATTATGTATCCTACCCAGAAAAGCATCCACCACGTTGGAACAGCATCGGTCATATATGTGATCTTGTCCACAGCCTTTGTGTTTTCTAAATGTGAAGCCATTAGTACTTACCTCCTTCTTTTTCTGCTTTTACTACCTTTTCTTCCATCTCTAAAATCTCGTATTTGGGACCTTCAATGTCCTTAAAGTCCCCTTTCATATAAGAATAAATAAACAGGAAAAGCCAGCCTGTAAGTGCAACAACGTAAGCTATTACCTCAACCAGAAAACCTTTAAGCTCAGAGCCGGACATTCCCGCTTCCAGATAGGCAACCGTTCTGGTAGCTATGATAGTTCCAACAACGAACAGGAATATAAACAGTATCAATAATGCTACCGTCTTTTGGGATATTCTCATCACACAACCTCCTTAATGGAGAAAAGGGGCATAACGCCCCCTGTTTTATTTCTCGGCAGTTTCAATCCTGAACCCTTCAGGCGGTTTAACTTCCCAGCTACCGAGCCACATTATATAGGTAAGCAGTCCTATACCCCTTGCGTTTGGAACGATGTTGCCGTTCTTGTCCTTCTCAAAGTACCAAGGATAACCGGGCATTACAGAACCGGGAGAAGTGGACTGTGGATTGTAAAGGTGTGCAACGTGCCAACCGATGTTGTGGACAGCCGCTTCCCTTATCAAGTCCTGACCAATCCTTTTTGTTCCCCAGAGCACCGGAGCCTGCAGTTCGTTCTGGTACTCGGAAGGATAGGAAACTGTGTTAGATACGCCGGGAATACCGAACCTGAGCGTTTCGTTAGAAACAGGTCTTACCATCTGTGAGTGGCAGTTCCAACAGCCTTCAGCAACGTACCACCTGTGTCCTATCTTCAGTGCTTTAGCAAAGGTCTTCTCGTTAGGAACGCAGTCCTCTACCTTTTTAGCCCCGCTGTACATATCTTCGTATTCACAGAACTTCTTGAACTGCTCGGGATAGAACCTGTATATCTTGTTAAAGTCCGACCAAGCGGACGTGTTTTTCGCAATAGCTTCAGCCGCCAAGTCGTTTACGGACTTTTTAGGTATGTCCTTCAGAACGAACATCGGCAGAGCCCACGATATAAAATCGGCGAACAGGAAGAATATAATTCCTGCCACCAGTGCAACAAAGGAAAACCGTTCCATTTTACCCATTACATCTTACCTCCTTATGCTTCTCTGAGCTCTGCAGAAAGTCCAGCCTTAGCCGTGGCTGTCTTGTAGAAGTTCAGGGCGTACATAAACAGACCTGTAAGCATCATCAGACCGGTTATAGACCTGAAGTACCAGAAAGGCTTGGAGAAGTTAACGCTGTCAATCCAAGGGTTAAGTCCTATCCAGTCAAATCCCTGAACCAGTCCTGCCGCAGTCAGGTCAAAGAACATTGCCAGAACACCTATCATCAGAAGCCAGTACGCACCTTCAGACAGCCCTTTAGAGTACATCGTTTCCTTACCGAACAGTCTCGGCCAGACGTATTCAGCCATTCCAAGCACCCACAGACCGAACGTTCCGAACATTATCAGGTGAGCGTGTCCCGTAACCCAGTCCGTAAAGTGGATAACCTTCTGGAAGGTAAGTGTAACGTGGAATGCACACTGGAAGCAGGTAATCCAGTAGAAGATAGCACCTGTATACATGTATCTTAAAGGAACGTTGTATTTCAGCTGTTCAGCAGAACCCCTCAGCGTCATCATAAAGTTAATCAGAACGGAAGTAACGGCAAACTCAACAGCAACCGTTGCAAATACTGCCGAGTACTGGGCAAACATCGGTATTGGAGACCAGAGGAAGTGGTGAACACCGTTCATAGGATAGAAGAAAGCCAGTCCCCAGAAACCGAGCAGTGAAAGACCGTGTGACCACATTGGCTTTTTCATTATGACCGGCACGAAGTAGTACATCAGACCCCAAGCAACAGGTGTAACGTAAAGACCAACAAGGTCGTGGATAAAGGTTGATTGTACCGCTCCTGCACCAGAACCTACAGCCCAGAACCTTGGTATCAGGTTGCCCATAAACACAACCAGCGGTGTCCATACAAGCATTGCCGCAACGTACCAGCCTGTAACGTAAAGAGGTCCCCTCTGTGAAGCCTTGTAAAGTGGAGCACCGAACTGGAGGAGGTGTAGCAGAAGCCAGAACACGATTATTGGATCAAGCCACCAAGGTGTTTCACCCCACTCAACGTTGTCAGCCATTCCGAAGAACAGTATGGAAACAACGGTTATAAGAACCGCCGCCTGCAGTGCAATAAACATAAACCAGCCAAGGGCGTTGCTTAAAATCCTGTATCCTGTAAACCTTGGAACAGCCCAGTAAAGCAGTCCGGTAAACATATTTACCAGAAAGCCGTAAGCCGCTCCCGCAGTGTGTATCATTCTTACCCTTCCCGGAGAAAGGAACTCTATTCCCGGAAACGGATATATTCCATCAAGCTGTAATGAGTAGATAAATCCCATAATCGCAACGATTATGAAAAAGATTAGACCCATCGCAACGTGGGCTTTAACCAGTCCGTAATTGACCAGATTTTGAAGATCTTGGTTGTTAGCCGCCATTTTTACCCTCCTTATTATTTACCTTTGTTCATAAGGTAAGCTATGTAAGAAACCAGATGCCACCTGTCCTCTTCCGAAAGGAAATCAAACTTGGGCATTGGCGAACCTTCAAGACCAACGGTTAAAACTCTGAAAGTATCTTCAGGATTAGGTCCTGCAGACCTTACAGGATAGGTCAGGTCTGTCGGTGGAACGGGAAGTGTTGTTGCTATAGGACCGTCTCCCCTTCCCTGCTCACCGTGGCAGGAAGTACAGTTTGTAGCGTAAATCTGCTTTCCTTTCTCAATGGATTCTGGAGAGCCGAACCAGTCAGGTCTGTGTATGTCCTTGTAAACCGAAGGACCCGGCTTTTCCTTTTTCCACCTGTCAGAGAAAGTTTTGATGTAAGCAATAACAGCCCTTTTCTGAACGTCCGGTACCAGCTTGAAGGAAGGCATTGGAGTTTGTGGTATTCCCCAGTTGAGAACCCTCATAAGGTCTTCATCTGTAGGAAGTGAACCTTCCGGTGTTGACTTCCACCTGAAAACCGCCGTGTGGAAGTTAGGTGGCTTTACCTTAAAGAAGTTTGCGGCTTCAGATTGCCCATCCCCGTTTACGCCGTGGCATCCTACACAGAACTTGTTGTAAACCTTTCTTCCCGCCTCTTCCTGAGCAGTAAGGTCTTTCGTCTTTTTAGCCTGTGCAGGCTTGGAGGAATAGACGTGTAGCAGACCGTAGATGAACAGAGCCGGGAAGAAGAAGAACAGGAGCCACTTGACGGCTGTGTTTTCTCCCATAAGATTACCTCCTATGAATAATAGTTATTATTAAAAATATTTTAACCGATTTCACAGGTTTTTCACAGGGAATTTTTTTG
>JAADDT010000045.1 GCA_013153765.1 Aquificota bacterium | reverse complement strand
TTACCTGATAGACGTATATACTGTCTTCTTTATGGTCAATCACATCATCAATCTCACCTATACATTGGGCAAGTTTGCCCTCCGATATTTCTCCCTCAAAGGTAGAGAGTTGTTTCCAGTATAAATATTTTTTTAAAATTTTCCTTACTTTGTTAAGTCTTTTATCATCGGTTATATCGTATGTGATTATAACAAACATACCTACCACCAAGCCTTGAAGGGTTTGTAATCATCATCACCTATCAGGTGTTTTATCAGCTTGTAGCATTCAATCCTGATTAAGCGTCTGTAAGAGACCTTCCTTTTTAGTTTTCTGTGTTTTACCGTCTTTTGCAACCTTTCTTCGTAAGCCTTCAGGAATTTTTTTCTGCCGTTTTCGTTCAGATAGGCAAAATTTAACTCCCTGTCAAAATCCTTAATGGTAATCTGTTTTTTGTTTATCAATGAGAATATAAGCGGATCAACAAGGAAAGGTTTAAATATTTCTGCAATATCTAAAGAGAGGGAAAACCTTTTTTCCTGCGGTGCGTGTAAATAACTAACTGCAGGATCAAGCTGTGTCCGGTATATTTCCGTCAGAACCGTATTGTAAAGTATTGAGTTTCCAAAGCTAATAAGGGCATTAATCGGATTGTCCGGCGGTCTTTTCTCCCTTTTTTCCATAAAAAAATCTTTATTGTTAATTATTTTGTTAAAAAGCCGGTAATACCTGTCCCTAATGTTCCCCTCAATAGCCATCAGTTCTTCCGGTGAGGTTGTTGTGTATATTTTTGGGAGAAGTTCCTTTTCTATATCTCCATACAGTTCCGGCGGTATGCCGTTTTTCTTCAAGTTCCTTAATATGTGGAATACTGCACCTTCAATGAAGGAGACGGCTATATACTGTCTTTTTTCGGCGTCCAAGTAATGCCTTACCTGTTCAACGGTAAGACTGCCGGAAACGTTTTTACGGCGTGGAAGAAAGCTACCTGAATAAAAACCGTAGTAATTAAAAAAATGTAGAGGTATGTCGTGCTGGGACAGGTAGTTTAACGCTTTAGTGTTAAGGTCAACCTCCCCAAATATGTATATGGCGTCTATATCATTTATTGGAATGGCTGTTTTTACCGTTTCCCCCTCCCGTTCCGTCTCAAAATACAGTGTGTTTTCCTTCCTTCTTAACCTGCCGTTTGAACTGATGTAAAACCTGCGGGACAATTTTAACCTTCTCCGGAAGTTTTAGGGAAAGGCAAAAGCCAATCCCTTTACTTAAATATACTGGAAGGCAGGTCTGCTGGGAAGTTTATCTAAAGTTCAGTGGATTTTGTTTCTATAAGCTGTTTTGCCCTGTCTATAAACTCGTCTATGGTGAAAACGCCTATATTTCCTTTTTTCTTCGTCCTGACGGAGACCGTTCCCGTATCCTTTTCCCTGTCTCCGACCACGAGCATGTAAGGTATTTTTTGCAGTTCTGCGTCCCTTATCTTTTTGTTCATCCTTTCGCTTCTTTCGTCAACTTCCACTCTCAAGCCCGCATCTTTTAGCCTTTGTGCCACTTCCCTTGCGTAAGGCGTGTGCGTGTCCGCCACAGGGATTACCTTCGCCTGAACGGGAGAAAGCCACAGTGGAAGCAGTCCTGCGTAGTGTTCAAGTAAAACGCCGATAAACCTTTCTATTGAGCCGAATATAGCCCTGTGTATCATGTAAGGTCTGTGTCTCTGGTTGTCCTCACCTATGTAATACATGTCAAACCTTTCAGGCAGGTTAAAATCAAACTGCACCGTTGAACACTGCCACATACGACCTATTGCGTCCTTTATCTTCACGTCAATTTTAGGTCCGTAGAAAGCCCCTCCGCCTTCGTCTATCTCGTAGTCCAGTCCCACGCTTTCTATCGCCTTCTTAAGTGAGTTTGTTGCCAGTTCCCACATCTTATCGTCCCCGACGGACTTTTCAGGTCTGGTTGAGAGGAAAACCTGAAACTGGTCAAAGCCGTAGCTTTTTAGCGTGTCCAGAACGAGCTGTAAAACTTTTTTTATCTCCTCCTCTACCTGATCCTCCCTGCAAATTATGTGTGCGTCGTCCTGCGTAAAGCCCCTTACTCTCATCAAGCCGTGTAAAACTCCACTCCTTTCATATCTATACACAGTCCCCAGTTCCGCAAGTCTGATAGGAAGTTCCTTGTAAGACCTCTGCCTGTTTTTGTATATCTCAACGTGGAAAGGACAGTTCATCGGTTTTACGAAGTATCCCTCCTCCTCTATGTACATCTCCGGAAACATGTTTTCCCTGTAAAAGTCAACGTGTCCGCTTGTTTTCCACAGCTGTTCCTTACCGACGTGTGGTGTGTAAACCAGCTGGTATCCCCTTTTTGTGTGTTCCTCCTTCCACGCATTTTCTATCTCGTTCCTGATTACAGCCCCCTTTGGAAGCCATAGCACAAGCCCACCGCCAACGTCTTCCGTGATGGTAAACAGTTCCAGTTCCTTACCTAACTTCCTGTGGTCTCTCTTTTTCGCCTCCTCAAGCATGTTCAGGTATTTTTTCAGTTCCTTTTCCGTCCAGAAGCCTACGCCGTAAATCCTCTGTAGCATAGGATTACCTTCCTTACCACGCCAGTAAGCCCCTGCCAGAGATACCAGTTTGAAAGCCCCCGCCTCGCCGGTTGAAGGCAGGTGAGGTCCCCTACACAGGTCTATAAAATCACACTGCTTGTAAACGGATATAGGTTCCCCTTCCGGTATCTGGTGTTTTATTATGTCAAGCTTGTAAATCTCCTTTTTCTTTTCAAACAGTTCTAACGCTTCCTGCCTCGGCAGTTCCTCCCTTTCTATACGGCAGTCCCTTTTTATTATCTCCCTCATCTTTTCTTCCACCGCAGGCAGGTCTTCTTCCGTTAGCCTTTTGCCTTCCACCTCCACGTCGTAATAAAAGCCGTGTTCGGTAGTAGGTCCTATCCCCAGATGGACTTTCTCGTCCCCGTAAATCTCCTTTAACGCCTGTGCAAGTATGTGAGCTAAAGAGTGTCTTAAAATCTCAAGACTTTCAGGGTCTTTCCTCGTAAGGAACTTCAGCTTTCCGCCTTTCCTTATTGGCGTGTGGAAGTCTATTATCTGATTATCTAAAAGACCGCCTACCGCCCCTTTTATCTTTTTACCTTCACCTTCCAGTGCTGTTATAATCTCCTTTAATGTAATACCGTCCTCAAACTCGTACTGTCCAAACCTTTCTATGTCAAGCTTTACCATCTGATACCTCCGGTGTTGTGTGGAAATATTTATTTTATCATTTTGGTCTGGCGTAAACGCTAACTTTGTCAGGTTTTACCTGAATTACGCTGAAGTTTTCCGTTTTTGAAGGTTTTACGAATACCTTCAAGGTGTTTTTGCCGGCTTTAAGCTTCCTGCCGTCCACGTAAACGGTTATTTCGGATATGTTAACCTCGTTAAGCTTTGTCCTTAAGCCCTCTATCACTACCAGCACCTTTTCAGGTTCAACCTTCACGATTTCAACGCTTTTCGGCTTGTTTAATACCTTTACCTCTGCATAAAACTCCAGTCTGGTTTTCTGCGTGCTGGTAATGTTCAGCCACAACAGGAAAGCCACCAGCAGAGACAGTATTTTCAGGTGTATGTTGTTAAGGATTATCTCCTTAAGCTTTCTCATTTTTCTGCCTTCTTTTCAGTTTTTTAAGCAGGTTGTCAAAAAAGTCAGGCTTTTCTATCTCAAGTGCCTTTATAAGCATATTTCTCAAGGTAAGCGGGTCAAGGTTCCTGTGGAGCTTGCCGTCTATTGCAAGGGATATTTCCCCCCTTTCTTCCGACACTATCAGAGCTACCGCGTCCGTTTCTTCAGTAATGCCTATGCCTGCCCTGTGTCTGGTTCCTATGTTTTTCGGTATGTTCGGATTTATGGTAAGTGGAAGGAAGCATCTGGCGGACACTATCTCCCTGTCCCTGATTATTACAGCCCCGTCGTGTAGCGGAGTCTGTGGCGTAAATATGGATATGAGCAGTTCAAGGGATATTTCGGCGTTCAGCCTTACACAGCCTTCCGTGTAGTTTTCAAGTTCTATGTTCCTTTCAAATACGATTAAAGCCCCTATCTTCCTTTCAGCAAGGAAGGTAGCCGCCCTTATAATCTCGTCTATAGCCTTTTTTCTGGAAAGGAGTGAATACCTGAAAAGTCCCCTTTCTCCCAGCTTTGCCAGCAGTCTCCTTATTTCCGGCTGGAAAACGACTATAAGGATAAATATTCCTATACTCCACAGGTTGTCAAATATCCATTCTATCGTCGTAAGGTGGAGTATTTTTGCCACAAGCCACAGGGAAAGGAGGAAAAACAGACCTATAAGTATCTGCCAGCCCCTCGTCCCGATAATAAACTTGAGCAGGTAGTATATGAGGGTGGCAACGAGGAGTATGTCTATAACGTCGTTAAGCCTTATGGACTTTACCGTATTAATAAGCCAGTCTATATTTTCAAACAAGCCTATAACTCCTTATGGTATCAAGCACCGTAAGAAAGTCCCCCGTTTCCCTTACGTCGTGCGTCCTTACTATGTTTGCCCCGTTAAGGACCGCACAGGCGGTAGCCCCCAGTGAGCCGGCAGTCCTTTCCTGCGGAGGCACTTCCCCCCTGCCTGCAAGGTTTTTAAGCAGTATTCCTATAAACGACTTTCTGGAAATCCCTATTAAAATCGGATAGCCCAGTTCCCTGAACTCGCCGAGCCTTTTTATTATTTCTATGTTATGTTCAACCTGCTTGCCGAAGCCTATCCCCGGGTCAACGATAAAACGGTCTTTCTTTATTCCCTTTGATATGCCGTATTCTATCTGCCTTTCCATAAAGTCTATTATTTCAAGGACAACGTCGTTGTAATAAACCTTTTTCTGCATCTCGTCAGGTCTGCCTGTGGTGTGGTTTATCACTACGGGACAGTCTAAAGATGCTACCGTTTCAGCCATTTCAGGGTCAAAGGAAAGTCCGCTAATGTCGTTCACTATGTCAGCCCCGACCTCAACCGCCTTCCTTGCCACTTCCGCCTTGTAAGTGTCTATTGATATGAGGAAACTGTCCCCAAGCCTTTCCCTTAACGCCTTTACCACAGGTATTACTCTGTCCAGTTCCTCTTCCACGCTTACAGGCTTTGCCCCCGGTCTGGTACTTTCCCCGCCCACGTCAATTATGTCAGCCCCTTCCTTTAGCATCTGGGAAGCCCTTTCAACGGCTTTGTCAATGTCGTTGTAATAAACACCGCCGTCAGAAAAAGAGTCAGGTGTTATGTTGAGAATGCCCATTACGGCGGTTTTGTGTCCCAGATTGAGGAACCTGCCTTTATAATTTATTTTGAAATGTTTTTTATTCAAATTTATCCACTTTTCAACCAACTCCCTTGCGTAATCACCTTTCCCTTCTTTTTTAAGCCTTGCCACTACATTTTTAAGCTGGTCTTCGTCCTGAAAGTAAACAGGTTCGGTGAAAGGGTCAGAAAAGACGGCTTTGTAATACGGCTTTTTTTCCTCAATTATGTGGACTAACATTACTTCTCCTTTTTTAAACTACTGTAATATATTTATTTTATAACTTTTCCCGTTCCGATTTTTTCCGATTGCTTTTGGATTTTTTTCGTTTAAATTTTTTAATATACAAAAGTGCGGGAGTTTAAATGGCTATCAGTCAGGAGACTGTAGAAGAGGTACTGCGGGTTTCCAACGTTTACGACGTCGTTTCAGAATACCTGAATTTACAGAGGACAGGGTCAAACTACAAGGCTTTATGCCCGTTCCACAACGAAAAGACGCCTTCATTCATAGTCTCTCCACAGAAAAACATCTTCAAGTGCTTCGGCTGTGGCAAAAGCGGAAATGCCCTTACCTTTTTGATGGAATACGAGGGACTGTCCTTCGGCGATGCGGTAATCAAACTGGCGGAAAGATATAACATTCCGGTAAAGTTCACGAGGGAGGACGAGAAAGCCCAGCTGAAAAAAGGTCTTTATCAGGTGGCGGAGAAGGTAAAAGAGTTTTACAGGCAGGAGCTTAAAAACTCTACAGAAGCAAAGAAATACCTGTGGAAGAGGGAAGTTTCACCGTCAGTGGTTGAAAAGTTCGGCATCGGCTACTCCCCCACCGACGCCTCAAGGCTGAAGGCTTTTGCCGACAAGGAAGGTATAACGGTTGAACAGCTAAAGCAGATAGGCGTGGCGGTGGAGGACGGTAAGGGAGGCTTTTACGACAGGTTCAGAGGGAGGATAATCTTTCCCATCAGAGACCACAAGGGAAGGGTTGTTGCCTTCGGAGGCAGGGTTATAGACGGCAACAGACAGCCAAAATACCTGAACTCTCCAGAGACGGAAATATACTCAAAGGGAAAGGTCTTGTACGGCTTTTTTGAAAGCAGGGACTACCTGCGGGAAAAGAAGGAAGTGGTGGTTGTTGAGGGATACCTTGACCTGATCTCACTCCATCAGATAGGGATAAAAAACGTGGTGGCAACGCTGGGAACGGCACTTACCGGCGAGCAGGGAAAACTGCTTTCCCGCTTCGTCAGGAAGGCTATTTTAATGTTTGATCCTGACAGGGCAGGTAAGTTAGCGGTCATCAGAGCTTCAAAGGTTTTACTCCCTTACAGGATAGAGGTTTACTACTGTCCGCTGGAAAAGGGAAAGGACCCTGACGACCTTGCAAAGGAAGGCTACAAAAAGGTTGAACAGGTGTTAAGCAGGGCGGAGGACTTTCTCCTGTTTCTGGTAAAAAGGGCAAAACAGGAAAAGGATTTGAAAAAGCGAAAAGAAATCATAGATTTATATCTTGATCTGGTTTCTTACCTGCCGGACAAACACGAACAGGGCATATACGTTAAAGAGCTTTCACAGGCTTTAGGCATACCTGTGGAAATGCTACAGGTAAAAGAAAGGAAAGGTATAAAAAAAGAAGAGGAAGAAAGTTTAGGTCTTGAAAAGCTGTCCTTCAACGAAAAGCTGGTGCTTAAAGGTCTGCTTGAACACAGGGAACAGGTATTGAGCAGTTTTGACAAGTTTGATAAAATAAGTGGTTCTGCTTACTTTTTGTACCTTTTAAACGAAATTTTGAACAACGGGGACAACGAAGAATTGGAACAGATACGAAAACTTGAAGTTCCTTCAAGTTTAGAGGCAGTTTTGGAAGCGTTAAACCTGCTACACCGTAAGTGGCTGTCTCTCCAGAACGAGCTTGACGCCGTATTCCTTTCAAATCCTGATGATGCCCTTTTAAAGCGTATCTTTACGAATAAAAAATCCTTAAACACAGGAGGAATGAAGAAAAAATGATGATGCACGAGAGGGACGACGTCCAAAAGCTGATAATTCTGGCTAAAGAAAAGGGCTACATAACCTATCAGGAATTATCAGAAACGATTGACGAAGACCTTCTCCTTTCGGAAAACGAGCTTGAACAACTGATTGAGTACCTGAACGAGCTGAACATTGACGTGGTGGAAGAGGGAAAACCTGAAGAGTTTTCCGGCGAAAGCGACCATCTGGGAATTAACCTTTCCGACGACGCTTGGTCAAAAACGGACGACCCTGTAAAGCTTTACCTGAAAGAGATGGGAAAGATACCTCTCCTTACGAGGGAGGAGGAAATACTCCTTGCCAAAGAGATAGAAAGGGCAAGGAAGAAGGTCTTCAGAGGATTATTAAGGACGTCATTCCTTGCTGAAAGACTGCTTGACGAATGGGCAAAGATAGCCGACGGCAAGATGAAGGTAAAAGACCTGATAAACGTTGATGCGTCCAACGACCTTGAGGAGGACGGGGACGAGGTTGAGGTGATGGACAGCCTCACCCAGGAGTTCATAGCCAAAGGTCTTAAGCTGGCTGAAATGTATAGGGAGCTGAAAGACCTTGAACACGCAATAATAAACGACCCTGACAACGAAGAGCTGAAAAAGGAATTTTTGAAAAAACACGCCGCCGTCAACAGGTTCATAAAAAGCCTTAACATCAAGTTCACCAAGCTTGACAAGATTGCGGACGAACTGAAAGAGCTTTATATGAGGCTTAAAAGGAAAGAAAAA
Source organism: Aquificota bacterium (assembly GCA_013153765.1). Classification (GTDB taxonomy): domain Bacteria; phylum Aquificota; class Aquificia; order Aquificales; family Hydrogenothermaceae; genus Persephonella_A. Next base: position 3,126 of record JAADDT010000045.1, on the reverse strand, counting down.
GACCTGAACAAAAGACTTAAAAAGCTTAAAAAGATAGACCCTGACGTTGACAAACTCCTTAAAGGCGATTACAACGACCCGGAAATACTGAAAAAGATAGAAGAAAACGGACTTTCCTTCGGCAGGTTTGAGATATTAAGGACAGAGACCTTAAGGCTGATGGAGGAGATAGAGGAGCTGAAGGAAAAGATAGGAACGGTGCCTACCGAGTTTGAACACGTTATAAACATCATTCAGGAAGGCAGAAAAGAGGTAAACGAAACGAAACAGAAGATAGTCCAGTCAAATCTGAGGCTGGTCGTATCCATAGCGAAAAAATACACAAACAGGGGATTACAGTTCCTTGACCTTATTCAGGAAGGGAACATCGGTCTTATGAAGGCTGTTGACAAGTTTGATTACAAAAAGGGATACAAGTTTTCCACTTACGCAACCTGGTGGATAAGGCAGGCTATAACCAGAGCCATAGCCGATCAGGCAAGGACGATAAGAATTCCTGTCCACATGATTGAGACCATTAACAAGCTGGTCAGAGTGGCAAGGTCTATGGTGCAGGAGCTTGGAAGGGAGCCTACGCCTGAAGAGATAGCCAAAAAGGTCGGAATGCCTGCGGAAAAGGTAAGGAAAATACTCCGGACTTCACAGGAGCCTATCTCACTTGAGACGCCTATTGGAGACGACGACGAATCACATCTGGGAGACTTTATTGAGGATAAAACAGTCCTGTCCCCTGAACAGCACGTCTTGAGACAGGCTTTAAGGCAACAGCTTGAGGAAGTTCTGTCCACCCTTTCCGAAAGGGAGGAGCAGGTTTTAAGGTACAGGTTCGGTCTGGAGGACGACACGGAATATACGCTTGAGCAGGTGGGCAAAAAGTTCGGCGTGACGAGGGAAAGGATAAGACAGATAGAAGCAAAAGCCTTAAGGAAGTTGAGACACCCACACAGAGCAAAGTATTTAAGACCTTTCTGTGAGGATTAAGTCCCCTTCTGCGGGGACTTTTCCCCCAAAAACTTCTCAATGGTTTTTATGTATTCCATCTCCCTTTTCAGGCAGAAAAGCAGACCTACATACATCACAAGTAATGTGATCATGTAAAGGTTAAAAAAAACAGGCGTAAGGTTTTTCGGCGGTCTTCCTTCCATACGGCTTATTTCCGGAAAGTTTATAAAAACAAAAACGTAAATCACCACCAGTCCCAGAACCAGCAGAACGGTAAAAGGAGCCACTACCTTTACCATCTTTTTCCTGCTTTTTACCAGCCTTACAATCTCCCTTTCTTCCATAGTTATACTCCCTCAGGCTGTATGCTTTATAATGTGTTATAAATGATACATTAGCAGGTGCGGTATGGCAAAAACAGGCGTTGTTCTGATGAATATGGGAGGACCTGACAGCCTTGATGCTGTCCAGCCTTTCCTTTACAACCTTTTTTCAGACCACAACATAATCAGAATTCCCCGTCCGGTGCAGAAGCCGGTGGCTTGGCTTATCTCCCAGATAAGAGCTAAAAAAACGCAGGACTACTACAAACTGATGGGAGGAAAGTCTCCACAGAAGGAGCAGACCTTGGAGCAGGCTAAAGCCCTACAGGAAGAGCTGGGAGAAGACTACAAGGTTGTGGTGGCAATGAGGTACTGGCACCCTTTCACGGAGGAAGCGGTGGAAGAGCTGTTAAAGGAAGGTGTTGAAAGGATAATACTCCTTCCCCTTTATCCCCACTACAGCAAAACCACCACAGGTTCCTCATTTCAAGAGTTTGACAGGATTTACAGGGAAAAGGGACTTACTATTCCTGTGGAAAGGATAAACTCCTACCACGACCACCCCCTTTTCATAAAGGCCTGGACGGAAAAAATAAAACAGGAGCTTGGAGATAACTACGCCGACTACTACTTCCTGTTTTCAGCCCACTCCTTGCCCCAGAAGGTCATTCAGGAGGGAGACCCTTACCAGAAACAGGTTGAGGAGACTGTAAGGCTGATAATGGAGCATTTTCCCGGCGTAAAACACTCCCTTGCCTACCAGTCAAAGGTAAGTCCGGTAAAGTGGCTTGAGCCTTTTACGGACGAGGAAATAGTAAGACTTGGCAGGGAAGGGATAAAAAAGCTATCCGTCATACCTGTCTCCTTCGTATCGGAGCATTCGGAAACACTTTACGAGCTTGACAAAATGTATAAGGAGCTGGCTGAAGAAAGCGGAATAGAGGATTACAAAAGGATAGGGACTTTACGGACTAACAGATACTTTATACAAGCCCTGAAAGAGCTTGTGCTGAAGGCTTGAAAATGGAAAAACCTACTGTTGTCATAAGCGGTTGTCTTGCAGGAGAGAAGGTCAGATACGACGGCAAGGCGGTTGAAGACGGCTACGTAAAAAAGCTGTCCCAACACCTTAACCTGATAAAGGTCTGTCCGGAAGTGGAAATAGGTCTGTCCGTTCCGCGAAAAAAGGTCTTCCTCTACAAAAACGGCGGTTTAAGACTGATTGAGGAAGGGACGGGAAAGGACTACACCAAAAAGATGGAAAGGTTCTCAGAAGGATTTTTAAAAAACCTGCCGGAGGTGGACGGCTTTCTGCTGAAGGGAAAATCCCCCTCCTGCGGAATTACCGGAGCAAAAACATACAAAAACAGGGACAGAACCGGATACGCCGGCAGGTATAAGGGATTATTTGCAAGGCAGGTATTGGAGCGTTTCAGGGACTATCCGGTGGCTGACGAGGTAATGCTGAAAAACCCCTACCACCGCTATAAATTCCTTACACTGCTTTACCTGATAAACAGGTTCAAAAACACGGAAAAGGAAGATTTTATGGAAAAATACCTGCCATTTTTAAGGCGTGTCAACAGGCGTGGAAGCGAAAGGTTTGAAAAAGAGCCTTCTTTAGAAAACCTTTTAAGGCTTTTCAGGAAAAAGCCGGACAGGAAAAAGGTGGAAGAGCTGGTAAGGGAAGGTGTTTTTGTTTTCCCTAAAGAGCTGTTTTATCCCTGATACAGGTGCTTCAGATACATAGTGGCGTAAGAGCCTTTAGGGAGGAAAAAGCCTATCCTGTCCCCTTCAACACGGCAGTCTTCAGCCTTTACGAACGTTTTCCTGTAGCTACCTTTTATCTTCAGGCTTTTCA